>NZ_JAQGJD010000209.1 GCF_028290785.1 Tardiphaga sp.
TCAGTTCAGCTTGGCGCGGACCTCGCCGATGCCCTGGTTGATCAGGTCGTCGGCTACCGAGCCCTTGACCGACTGCGACAGGATCGTGGTCGCCGCGGTGACGGCAGCGTCGGCTGCGGCGGCGCGGACGTCGGCGACGGCCTGGGCTTCGGCCAGCGCGATCTTGCTTTCCGCTGTCTTGGTGCGGCGGGCGACGAAATCTTCCATCTTGGTCTTGGCTTCGGCGGCGATGCGCTCGGCCTCTTCCTTGGCGGAGGTGATGATGTCGGCGGCTTCACGTTCGGCCGAGGCATGACGCGCCTTGTAGTCTGCGAGCAAAGCCGCGGCTTCGTCGCGCAGGCGGCGGGCGTCGTCGAGTTCCTGCTTGATGCGCTCGCTGCGGTGGTCGAGCGCCTTCAGAATGGTGCGGTGAATGCCGAAATAGGCAAACACGCCCATCAGAATCACGAAGGCAACGGCGACCCAGAATTCAGCCTGAAGTCCGAACATCCGTTATCCTTTCAGCGAAGCGTCGAGCGCGGCATTGACGACGGCCGGAGCCGGGTTGGTGCCCGTCAACCGTTCGACGATCGCCGCGGCGGTGTCGGCGGCGATACCGCGGACATTACCCATCGCGGCAGCGCGGGTGGAAGCGATGGTCGCTTCGGCGGCGGTGAGCCGCGTGGCGAGGTTCTCTTCCAGCTGCGCCTTGGCCTGTTCCTGCTGCGCATTGAGCTTTTCGCGAACCTCTGCCGCCATCGCCTGCGCCTTGGCGCGAGCATTGGCGAGTTCGGTTTCGTAGGCCTTCAGCGCCGCATCGGAATCGGCCTTCAGCTTCGCGGCTTCGTTGAGGTCGGTATCGATGACCTGCTGCCGCGACGCCAGAACGCCGCCGACGCGGGGCAGCGCCAGACGCGAGACGATCAGATAGAGCAGCCCGAACGCGATCGCGAACGACACCAGCTGCGAAGCAAAGGTGTTGCTCTCGAACGGCGGGAACGACGCCTTGTGCCCACCGTCAGCCGCGGTATGCGCGGCTGCGCCGTGTTCCGCAGCTTTGGATTTGCCCTGACCTTCAGCCACAGCAGTCTCCTTATCGATCGGAAGCGCGCTCCGGGTGGAGCGGCAACCGGATCAGTTGTCAGGCTTAGACGGCGAACAGCAGCAGCAGCGCGATCAGCAGCGAGAAGATGCCGAGCGCTTCAGTCACGGCGAAACCGAAGATCAGGTTCGCGAACTGGCCCTGGGAAGCCGAGGGATTGCGCAGCGCGCCGGCGAGGAACTGGCTGAAGATCATGCCGACGCCGATGCCGGCGCCGCCCATGCCGAGACAAGCAATGCCCGCGCCGATGTACTTAGCTGCGATGGGATCCATGGTAAAACTCCTTCTTGGATAGGGATAGGTAAGAGAGGTGAGGGGTGATCGTCCCCGGGACGCTTAGTGTCCCGGATGAAGCGCGTCGTTGAGATAGATGCAGGTCAGGATCGTGAACACGTAGGCCTGCAGGAAAGCGACCAGCAATTCCAGCGCTGTCAGCGCCGTGGTCATGGCCAGCGGCAGCACGGCGCCGAAAATGCCGATGGCGCCGAGCGCGCTCAGCGAGGTCACGAAGCCCGCGAAAACCTTCAGCGTGATGTGGCCGGCCAGCATGTTGGCGAACAGACGCACCGAATGCGACACCGGGCGCGACAGGAACGAGATCACTTCGATCACCGTCACCAGCGGCAGGATGTAGATCGGAATGCCGTGCGGCACGAACAGCTTGAAGAAGCTGAGGCCGTTCTTGTAGAGCCCGTAGAGGAACACCGTGAGAAACACCATTAGTGCCAGCGCAACTGCGACGATCAGATGGCTGGTGACCGTGAAGGTGTAAGGAATAATGCCGATCAGGTTCGCGGTCAGGATGAACATGAAAAGCGAAAACACGAACGGGAAGAACTTCATTCCCTCTTCGCCGATGCTGCTGCGCACGGTGCCCGACACGAATTCGTAGGACAGTTCCGCGACCGACTGGAAGCGGCTCGGGATCAGCGCGCGACCGGCGCTGCCGCCGATCATCAGCACCGACACCAGCGCGACCGCGCCGAACATGTAGGCGGACGAATTGGTGAAGGCGATTTCCTGGTTGCCGATGTGGCCCAGGCTGAAGATCTTGTGGATCTCAAATTGATGGATCGGATCGGCCATCCACGTCGGTCTTTCATCTCTGCCGGAACGTCCGGCATTTCTGCCGGACAACCCGGCAATTTAAACGCTGCGCAGGTGCGCGCGAAATCTATGGCGTTCGTCCGACGCCGGCCGAGCGCATCACGTTGATCACGCCGGCGACAAAGCCGAGCAGCATGAGCACGATCAGCCCCCAGGGCGATGTCGACAGCAAACGATCGAAGCCCCAGCCCAGAATCGTTCCGACGACAACGCCCGCAACCAGTTCCGAAGAAAGCCGGAGACCCACCGCCATGGCCGAAGCCCTGGACTGCGCGTTTCCGCTTCCAGTTTCGGATTGGTCAGTCTGGAATTTGCGATCATCCTGAATCTTGGACAATCGCTGGTTCAGACTTCCGAGCCTTGCGGAAAGCGCAGCTTCATCGGGCGGCGGTTTTCCACTTCCGCTCTTGTCATCATCGCCCCGTGTGCCGTCGGTCATGCTCTCGACACCCGAAATAACGCTGCAATTGCTGGAAATAACGCCCCGTCACCCTTAAAAGCCGGGCGGACCATACTTAGCGCATGTTGCCAAGTCAAGATTAGCTGATCGCCTGTTAGCACGTTGATTCACTTGATTTTATTGGCAAAAATCGAATTGCGCTGCGCGCGATCGCCGCAGCGCAATAGCGGGTTTTGAATGGATCCGGCTTGCATGGCGCCGGACGCTCTGTTGAGGTGCCGCGCCTGCCTGAACTGTCCGCTGCCGGAGTCCGTATGTCGCAACAGATCGACTATTATTTTTCGCTGCCTTCGCCATGGGCCTATATCGGCCATAAGCCCTTCCGGGATCTCGTAAGTGCTTACGATCTCAAAGTGAATCACAAGCCGGTATTCCTCGGCGAGCTGTTCGCGGAAACCGGCGGATTGCCGCTCGGCAGGCGCCACCCGGTGCGGCAGCGCTACCGGATGCTGGAATTGCAGCGCTGGCGCGACAAACGTGGCCTCGATTTCCACCTGCAGCCGAAGCATTGGCCGTTCGATGCGAGGCTGCCCGACGGCGTCGTCGTGGCCGCCATCGAGGCCGGCTTCGATCCCGATGCCTTGCTGCGCCGGGTTTTTCCGGCGGTCTGGGAAGACCAGGCCGACCTCGCGGATCCCGCCGTGCTGACGAAGCTCGCCGACGACGCGGGCCTGCCCGGCACGCAACTGCTGGCGCGCGCCGCGTCCGCAGAGATCGGCGTCATCTACGAGCAGAACCGTCAGGACGCGCTGGCTGCGGATGTGTTCGGCTCGCCGGCCTACGTGTTTCAAGGTGAGGTCTTCTGGGGCCAGGACCGGATCGAATTGCTCGCTGACGCGTTGAAATCGAAGCGTACGCCCTACACATCTCAGGTCTAGCGAGGCGGATTTCGAGCCAGCGGAGCATCTCGATGAAAATGGCCATCGCGCTCATTGTCGTTGCGTTCGCCAGCATCTCGGGCGCGACCGGTGCCTCGGCGCAGGCGCCCGACACCGACAAAGGCCGCTACACCCTGTCGCCGATTGCCGACGGGGTGATCCGGCTCGATACGCGCAGCGGGGCCGTATCGATCTGCACCGACAGGGGGTCTGGTTGGGCCTGCTACGTCATTCCGGACGAACGTGCGGCGCTTGATTCGGAAATCGGCCGGCTGCAGGCCGACAACGAGTCGCTCAAGGCGCAACTGGCGCAACGCGAACCGACCGTGGCCGGCAAGACCGGCGATGCGTTGCCTAAGCAGGATTCGCTGAAGCCCAAAGTCGAAGGCGAGCGCAAAATCGAAATCCCGCTTCCCAGTGACCGCGATGTCGATCGGATGATGGCCTTTGTCGAAAACGCCTGGCGCAAGTTGATAGACCTTGCCAACCGCTTGCAGCGCGACGTCAGCGGGAAGATCTGATCGCTTTGCTGGCTCTACTTCTTGTCCAGTCCGATTTCGTGGCCGTCACCGTGAACGCGATCCCAATCGGCCTGCTCGGTCTTGTCGGCATCCTTGACGACCGCTTGCTGCTGCTCGCGCTCTTCGTCTTTGCGCGGCTCCGTGCCAGGCAGGTCTCTTGATGTTTTCGGCGGCATGGCGTTCTCCGTTTACAGGGGAACGCGAATACCGTGGTTTGGTTCATCCTCCATCCATTCGGTCAGGTGCGTCATGACGTCGAAATTGATCTCCCGAACCGCGCCATCGTCGGTTAGCGCGGCCGCCGTCGTGTCGTCGTTGCTGACCGTGCAAACCGCCGGCGCGGGCTTTGTCGATCTGACCCGCGAGGTCGCCAAATTCATTGCGGAGGCCGGTGCGCGCGAGGGCGCGCTGACGCTGTTCATCCGCCACACCTCGGCGTCACTGACGATCCAGGAGAACGCCGATCCCTCGGTGCTGGTCGACCTGATGGGTGTGCTCGATCGGCTGGCGCCGCAGGATTTTGCCTGGACCCATGACACCGAAGGTCCTGACGACATGCCGGCCCATGTCCGCACCATGCTGACCGCGACGTCATTGCAGGTGCCGGTGCTATTCGGCGAACTGGCGCTCGGCACCTGGCAGGCGATCTACCTCATCGAACACCGCCGCCGCCCGCATGTTCGCGAGGTGGTGATGCAGTTTTTGGGGGCAACGGGATAGCGCCCGCTCTTTCCCTCCCCCCGCGTCTTCGCGGTGGGGAGGGTGGCCGGCCGACAGGCCGGTCGGGTGGGGGGCGGCGCAACACCGACGCTCTGTGTGTGGGGCGCCCCCCCACCCCGGCCTCCACTGCGGCGATGCGATGCATCGCCTTCGTTCGGCCGACCCTCCCCACCGCAAGGGCGGGGGGAGGGATACCGCCGGCATATTGCAACACAACCCCACAAAAAAACCGGCCGCGGATTGCTCCGCGGCCGGTTATTGCAATCCGCGAGATCAGTACTTGCTGATATCGACGTCCTTGGTTTCCGGCAGGAAGAAGAAGCCGACCACCGCGGTAATCGATGCGAAGATGATCGGGTACCACAGGCCGGCATAGATATCGCCGGTCGATGCCACGATGGCGAAGGAGGTCGCCGGCAGCAGGCCGCCGAACCAGCCGTTACCGAGGTGGTAGGGCAGCGACATCGAGGTGTAGCGAATGCGGGTCGGGAACAGTTCGACCAGCAGCGCCGCGATCGGGCCGTACACCATGGTGACGAACATCACCAGGATGAACAGCAGCCCGATCACCGCCGCGACCTGCGGGCGGAAGATGTCGAACGGATGCGCCATCTTGACGATCTGCGCGTCGCCCGCCTTCGGATAGCCTGCCGCCTGCGCCGCCGCCAGCACGGCCGGATTGGAGGCCGCCGCCGTGTAAGGCACCGCCGTGCCGTTGACGACGACCTTCACGCCGGAGCCTGCAGGGCCGTTGCTCGTCGCATATTTGATTGACGACTGGGCGAGGTAGGCGCGTGCCGTGTCGCACGGCGTGGTGAACACGCGGGTGCCGACCGGGTTGAACAGATCGCCGCACAGAGCGGGATCCGAAACCACTTCGACCTTGACGGTCTCGATGGCCTTTTCCAGTACCGGGTTGGCGTTGGTGGTGATCATCCGGAAGATCGGGAAGAACGTCAGCGCCGCAATCAGGCAGCCTGCGAGAATGATCGGCTTGCGACCGATCTTGTCCGACAGGGCGCCCCAGAAGATGAAGAAGCCGGTGCCCAGCAGCAGCGACCATGCGATCAGCAGGTTCGCGGTGTAGCCATCGACCTTGAGGATCGATTGCATGAAGAACAGCGCGTAGAACTGGCCGGTGTACCACACCACGCCCTGGCCCATGGTGCCGCCGATCAGGGCGATCAGCACGATCTTGGCGTTGGTCCAGTTACCGAACGATTCGGTGAGCGGCGACTTCGAGCTCTTGCCCTCGTCCTTCATCTTCTTGAAGACCGGAGACTCGTTCAGCCGCAGCCGGATCCAGACGGAGACGCCGAGCAGGACGACCGAGACCAGGAACGGAATGCGCCAGCCCCACGCCGCGAATTCGGGCTCGCCGAGAATCGTACGGGTGAACAGAATCACCAGCAGCGACAGGAACAGGCCAAGCGTCGCCGTGGTCTGAATGAACGAGGTGTAGTAGCCGCGCTTGCCGGGGGGAGAATGCTCCGCCACGTAGGTTGCCGCGCCGCCGTACTCGCCGCCGAGCGCAAGGCCCTGCAGCAGGCGCAGCGAGATCAGGATGATCGGCGCTGCAATGCCGATGGTCGCGGCATTGGGCAGCAGGCCGACGATGAAGGTCGACAGGCCCATGATCAGAATGGTGACGAGGAAGGTGTACTTGCGGCCGACGATGTCACCGACGCGACCGAACACGATGGCGCCGAACGGGCGGACGATGAAGCCGGCCGCGAAGGCCAGCAGCGCGAAGATGTCGCGCGTCGCCTGGTTGAACATCGGCGCTTTGGTGACGGGATCGATGACGCCGAAAAACTGCGCGCCGATGATGCCGGCGAGCGAGCCGAACAGGTAGAAGTCGTACCATTCGAAAACGGTGCCGAGCGACGATGCGAAGATGACGAAGCGTTCGTCCTTCGTCATTCCGGCGGCCTTTGGTGATGTGGCGGCTATCGTGGACATGTTGAATCGCTCCCCAACTTCGTTGCTTGAATTTTCGCTCGCTGCGCCGAACTCGCGTCGGTTGAATGCAGGGAGCTTCGCCATCACGGTAACATCGCTGCGAAAGTCGGCCCAATACGACTTTAGGCCCTGTGCAAGGGGGCTGCGCGCACTCGTCGCAGCCGCGGCGGCTGCGCGCACTCGTCGCAGCCGCGGCGATGGTCGCGGATCGAGCCGTATTGCGATGCACCATCGGTGGCGTTCACCAATTTACCGCGTGGCAGCATTGCGTGCTTGCCAGACGCGAGGTGGCAGACGACACTTATTGCGAAAAGCGCGGTTTTGCGTTGCATAACAAGCTGTCGCCGGGTTCCGCGTCAGCCTTTCGTATGGATTTCAATGTCGGTTATTTCCACCACGCGTCTCATCATCGCCGACGATCATCCGTTGTTCCGCGGTGCGCTGCGTCAGGCGGTCGCGAGCGTGCTTCCCTTGGCCGTCATCGACGAGACCGGTACGTTCGAAGACCTTACCGCGCTGCTGGAACAGGACTCCGAGGTCGATCTGATCCTGCTTGACTTGTCGATGCCCGGCATATCGGGCTTCTCCGGGCTGATTTACCTGCGCGCCCAGTATCCCGCGACGCCGGTGGTGATCGTTTCCGCGAGCGATGACGTCGGCACGATCCGGCAGTCGCTGGATTTCGGCGCCTCCGGGTTCATTCCGAAACGTTTCGGCGTCGATACGCTGCGCGACGCCATTCTGAAGGTCATGGAGGGCGACATCTGGGTTCCCCCGGATGTCGATATGGCCGCCGCCGCCGATCCGGAAATGACCAAGCTGCGCGACAGGCTGGTGACGCTGACGCCGCAGCAGGTGCGCGTGCTGATGATGCTGTCGCAGGGGCTGCTCAACAAGCAGATCGCCTATGAGCTGACGGTTTCCGAAGCGACCATCAAGGCGCACGTCTCCGCGATCCTGCAGAAGCTGGGCGTCGAGAGCCGCACCCAGGCGGTGATCGCCGCCGCCAAGATCGCCGGCGGCCAGTGGCGCCAGAGCGAGCAGGCGCCGCAGTAATCGAAGCAACTGGCTGTAATTCCGGGGCGCGAGGGCAAAGCCCGGGCGAACCCGGAATCTTGAGATGTTCGTCGTCCCATGCTGAGATTCCGGGTTCGCTCGCGCTGGCGCGCTCACGCCCCGGAATGACAGCGGCTGAAGCTCACTCCGCCGCGATCATCTGCTGCGTTCGCCACTGCCCGAGCAGTGCGCGCAATGAGGCCGGCTTCACCGGCTTGTTCAGCACCGCTATGTTGTCCTGCCGCGCTGCCGCCCGCACATGCGGGCTCCGGTCGGCGGTGATCAGGATCGCCGGAATGCTCTCCCCGAAGCGGCCGCGGATCTCGCGGATCGCGGCGACGCCGTTGCCGCGGTCGAGGTGATAATCGACCAGCAGGCCGGTCAGCCGCCGGCCGGAGGCTTCGATCTCAGCAATCGCCGCTACCGCGGCTTCCGGGTCGGAGACGGCGACGACCTCCGCGCCCCAGGCCGTGAGCAGGGTCTTCATGCCATCGAGGATCGCAGGGTCGTTCTCGATGCAGACGATCAGCGTACCGGACATCGGCGACTTTGACAGCGGCGTCGAGCTGGTCACTGCGGTGGTGTGGTTGATCGCCTTGGCGACCGGTACCGTCACCGAGAAAAATGAACCGCCGCCGCGGTTGGAATCCAGCGCGATGCCGTGGTTGAGCACCGAGGCCAGTCGCTTCACGATCGATAGCCCGAGGCCAAGGCCGCGGGCGATTCGCGCGCCCTGCTCGAGGCGGTGGAATTCCTTGAAGATTTCGCCGCGCTTCAGAATGGGGATGCCGACGCCGGTATCGTAGATGCCGATCTGCAGCGACGTGCCGCGGCGCCGGCAGCCGACCAGCACGCGGCCGTGCGGCGTGTACTTGATGGCGTTGGAGATCAGGTTCTGCAGCAGCCGGCGCAGCATCAGGCGGTCGGACTCCACCGGCAGCGAGCACGGCACGAAGGCCAACGCCACGCCGCGGGCGCGCGCGATCGGCGCGTATTCGATTTCCAGCGAGCGCATCAGGTCGCCGATCCGGAAACTGGAGATCGACGGATTCATTGCGCCGGCGTCGAGCCTGGAAATGTCGAGCAGGGCGCCGAGGATTTCCTCGATGGCTTCCAGGGAGTCGTCGATGTTCTCCACCAGCCGCGCGTCTTCGCCGCCGCTCTGCCGCTCCACGAGGCTGGTGACATACAGCCGCGCCGCGTTCAGCGGCTGCAGGATGTCGTGGCTGGCGGCGGCGAGAAACCGCGTCTTCGAGATGTTGGCGTCTTCCGCAGTGCTCTTGGCCTGCGCCAGTTCGGAGTTCAGCCGGGTCAGTTCCTCGGTGCGGTCGCGCACGCGCTTTTCCAGCGTCGCATTGGCGCGCTCCAGCGCTTCGGCGGCCTCGAAACTCGGCGTCACGTCGGAGAAGGTCAGCACCAGGCCGCCGTCCGGCATCCGGTTGGCGCGAACCTCGATGACGATCTGACGGTCCGGCAGGCGCTCCAGATAGGGCTCGCCTTCGGTGGTGTAGGCGGTCAGCCGCGCCTGGGTCAGGGTTTCGTTGTGGCCCTGGGTTGCGGCGTTCTGCAGACCGATGAACTCCAGGATCTCGCGCAGCGGAATGCCGATCTGCACGATCTGCGGCGGCAGGCCGAGAATGTCGCCGAAATGCCGGTTGGACACGATCAACTGCAGGTCGGGATTGAACACCGCAATGCCCTGGCGGACGTGATTGAGCGCGGTCTGCAGGATCTCGCGGTTGAAGTGCAGCGCGGCGTGGGAATCGTCGAGCAGTTTCAGCGCGACCTTGGCGGAGACGGTGCGCTTGCGCAGCAGCAGCGACATCACCATGCGCGAGGAGGCGGCGCCGATCGACGACGCGATCAGATGCTCGGCGTGCTGCAGCAGTTCGAAATCCGCGGGGGCTGCCGGATCGAGATCGACGCGGCGACGGGTGGCGAAGGTGTCGAAGGATTCACGTGCGTGGTCGGGACCGAGATATTGCGTCACGGTGGCCAAGATGTCCTGGACCGTCACCGTGGTACGCCAGCGCCGGAACGCCGGCGTGATCGGCGCCAGCGTGTTCGGCACGAACACGTCTGCCTGCAGCCGCTCGATCGAGGACGGCGCGCGCATCAGCGATAGCACGATGTAGGTGAGGATATTGAGCGACAGGCTCCATAGCGTGCCGTGCATCAGCGGTGGCAGGTCGGCGCCGAACAGATCCTGCGGCCGCAGCGCCTCGATGCCGAACGGGCCATGCTGCAGCAGCATCATGCCGGCGGTGTTGCCTTCGAGAAAACTCGGAATGAACAGCGTATAGGCCCAGACGATGAAGCCGACCACCATGCCGCCCATCGCACCGCGGGCAGTGGCGCGGCGCCAGATCAGGCCGCCGAAGAACGCGGGCGCGAATTGCGCGATGGCTGCGAACGACAGCAGGCCGATAGCGGCAAGCTGGGTGTTGCCGAGCGCGCGGAAGTAAAAATACGCCATCACCATGATGGCGAAGATCGCGAAGCGGCGCACCCGGAGCAGCAGGTTGCCGAAGTCCGTCTGCGCCGTCTGGTTGTGCGGGCTGCGCCGCAGCACGAGCGGCAGCACGAGGTCGTTCGACACCATGATCGCCAGCGCCACGCATTCCACGATCACCATCGCGGTTGCGGCCGACAGGCCGCCGATGAAGACCACCATGCTGAGGAAGGTCGAGCCGGCCTCGATCGGCAGCGCCAGCACATACATGTCGCTGTCGACGGCGCCGAACGGGAAGGTGACGAGTCCGGCCAGCGCAATCGGGATCACGAACAGGTTGATGGCGACGAGATAGAGCGGAAACAGCCAGCGAGCGCGGCCGACTTCGGCGTCGCTGGAATTCTCCACTACGCTGACGTGGAACTGGCGCGGCAGCAGCATGATGGCGCAGAACGACAGCAGCACCATGGTGAGGAAGTTGCCGAGCGACGGCGAATAGTTGATCGCCCGTATCGCCTCGGGCGTCTTCATCGCGCGCTCGATCAGTTCCGTGGGGCCGAACATCCAGAACGTCACGAAGGCACCGGCCGCGAGGAACACGAACAGCTTGACGATCGACTCAGTGGCAACCGCCAGCATCAGGCCGTGCTGATGCTCCGTCGCATTGGTCTGCCGGGTGCCAAACAGCACGGCGAATACGGCCATGGCGACCGTCACCAGCAGCGCCATGTCGCCGACCACGGGCACGCCCGCAATCGCCTTATCCTCGCCGAGGATGGTTTCCAGCGATGACGCCACCGCCTTCAATTGCAGCGCGATGTAGGGCACCGAACCGATAATGGCGATCACGGCCACGGTGGCGGCCACCGCCTGGCTCTTGCCGTAACGGGCGGCGATGAAGTCGGCGATCGAGGTGATATTCTGCGTCTTGGCCAGATGGATCACCCGGCGCAGGATCGGCGTGGCGCACCCGATCATCAGGATCGGCCCGACATAGATCGCGAGGAACTCGACGCTGGTGCGGCTGGCGAAACCGACCGAGCCGAAGAATGTCCAGGAGGTGCAGTAGATCGCCAGCGACAGCGGGTAGATCAGCGCGCCGGCGCGGTCACGCTGAAACAGCGCAATGCGGTCGCCGTAGCTGGCGACGCAAAACAGAAACCCGATGTAGCCGAGGGCGGCAACGATCACGCCCCAGTCATGCAGCATCGCGCAGGCTCCGTGCGGCGGGCGCAGGCCCGTCCGTCAGGGAAAACCTAGCGTGTTGCGAGGATGCAAGCGACAGGGAATCTACGCTGTCATTCCGGGGCGAGAGCGGCGAAGCCCGCTGATGCATCCCGGAGTGACCAAGGACTACTCCGCGGCCAGCGCCTTGGCGCGCAACGGCAGGCCGAGTTGCTCCCACACATGAACCAACGCTTCGGCCAAATGGTCGATCAGCGCGTCGTCGTGGTACGGCGACGGCGTGATGCGCAGCCGCTCGGCGCCCTTGGCGACGGTGGGGTAGTTGATCGGCTGGATGTAGATGCCGTGATCCTCCAGCAGCAGGTCGCAGGCCTTCTTGCAATGCTCGGGATCGCCGACGAACACGGGTACGATATGGGTGTCGCTCGACATCACCGGCAGGCCGGCGGCATTGAGGATCGCCTTGACGCGTGCGGCGCGGTCCTGGTGACGGTCCCGCTCCCAGCTCGAGGTCTTGAGATGGCGGATCGCCGCGGTCGCGGCCGAGCAGATCGCCGGCGGCAACGCGGTGGTGAAGATGAACCCCGGCGCGTAGGAGCGCACCGCATCGACGATGTCCTTGCTCGCCGCGATATAGCCGCCGAGGCAGCCGAACGCTTTCGCCAGCGTGCCTTCGAGAATATCGATGCGGTGCATGACGCCGTCGCGCTCGGCGATGCCGCCGCCGCGCGGGCCGTACATGCCGACGGCGTGGACTTCATCCACGTAGGTCATGGCGCCGTAGCGCTCGGCGAGATCGCAGATCCTGGCCAGCGGCGCGACGTCGCCGTCCATCGAATACAGGCTCTCGCAAGCGATCAGTTTCGGCCGCGCCGGATCCGCGGCAGCCAGTAGCTCCTCAAGGTGCGCGACATCGTTATGGCGAAACACCTGGCGTTCGCAGCCGGACTGCCGGATGCCTTCGATTATCGAATTATGGTTGAGCGCGTCCGACAGGATCAGGCAATTGGGCATCAGCTTGGCCAGCGTCGAGATGCCGGTCTGGTTCGAGACGTAGCCCGAGGTGAACAGTAGCGCCGCTTCCTTGCCATGCAAATCGGCAAGTTCTTCTTCCAGCTGCACCAGCGGATGATGGGTGCCGGCGATGTTGCGGGTGCCGCCGGCACCGGTGCCGACGCGCGTCGCCGTTTCCACCATGGCGCCGACCACCTTCGGGTGCTGGCCCATGCCGAGGTAATCGTTGGAGCACCAGATCACGACGTTACGGGGGCCCTTCGGCGTGTGCCAGACCGCGTGCGGAAAGCGGCCGGCGATGCGCTCGAGATCGGCGAACACGCGGTAGCGTCGCTCGTCATGCAGGCGATCGAGGGCGTCACTGAAGAACTTGCTGTAATCCATTACAAAAACCCTGAAACGGCTCAAGCGGACCTTGCTTGCCTGCTTTTTAGAGCCTTTCCAGCTTCGATGTCGAGCCGGAATACGACTTCGGCTGCCCGCTCCGCGGAGGACCGGGTTGCTTCAGGCGCGTGCCAAAAGTTGATTTTGATCAATGCGCTAGCGCCGGAAATCGGTAGGTAGTCGCGTGCTGTCAGGCCGCGCTGAAACGCAATATGCCATCTGGTCCCAGGGCCTGGGTCAACCGGTTCTGCGCCAGCATGTGGTTGACGTGGGCGATCAACTCGCCGGCGGCGAAGCCGGTCTGGTGAGCATCGAGCTTGTGCTTGAAGAATACCACCGGAACCAGCTCGGCCGAGGTTTTCGCCGTGTCCTTGCAGGCCGCCGCGATCATCTGGCAGCGCTCTTCATGGTGGTCGGAGAGCTCGGTGATTCGAGTCTTGAGGCCATAAAAAGGCACGCCATGGCCGGGCAGCACCAGCACGTCGTCGGGCAGCGTATTCGTGAGATTTTTCAGCGATTTGAGATAGGAGCCGAGCGCGTTCTCGTCGGGCTCGTGTGCCCAGACGCTGACATTGGGCGAAATCTTGCTCAACACCTGATCGGCCGACAGGAAGAGGCCGTCCTGGGCGCAATACAGCATCACCTGGTCCGGCGAATGTCCGGCGCCGGTGATGACGCGGAAGCTGCGCGTGCCGATCGCGATGTCATCGCCGTTCGAAAGCCGGACATAGGCGGCCGGCAACGGTACGGTCTTCTTCAAATAGTCCTGGCCGCGGCCGAGCAGTTGTTCGGTGATTGCCTCGTCCATGCCGTGGCGGCGAAAAAACTGTCGCGAATTCACCAGCCGCTCTTCGCTGCGGCGAACCTGGTGATAGACGCCCTGCAGGTATTCGATCTGCGACATGTAGAACGGGCACTTGAAGCGCTGCACCATCCAGCCGGCCTGGCCGACATGGTCGGGATGGGCGTGGGTGACGATGACGCGGCTGATGGTCATGCCCTTGAGTGGGCCGTCGAACAGCTTGGTCCACGCCGCGATGGTGGCATCGTTGCCGATGCCGGTATCGACCATCGCCCAGCCGTCGCCGTCGGCGAGCAGGTAGATGTTCACATGGTTGAGGCGGAACGGCAGGTCGAGCCGGATCCACAGCACGCCCGGCGCGATCTCGACCACCTGGTCGGCGCCCGGATGGCTTTCCCAGGGATACCGCAGCTCGCCGGCGGGGCTCGAATTGGCGTCTGTCTTTGAATGCATGGTTCGGATCGCAATCTGTTTCATCCGGCTTACCGGGACAAAAGCCGCGGCGCCAGCCGAAACTGGGCTGCCGCCGGCGGTCGGATCGGTCAGCCGATCGCGCTGTTCCGCGGATGAGCGGCCTCGGGCGCGGGGTATGGCTGGACATCGTCCAGCGCCGAAGTGATGCCGAGACGATCCAGAAGGACCGCGTCGCGATTGGTCTGCGGATTCCCGGTGGTCAGCAGGACGTCGCCGATGAAGATCGAATTGGCGCCGGCGACAAAGCACAGCGCCTGCAACTCGTCGGTCATGTATTGCCGGCCTGCCGACAGTCGCACCACGCTCTGCGGCATCATGATCCGCGCCACCGCGATCATCCGGACCAACGCGATAGGGTCGGGGCGCTCGGCGGTGGCGTTGACCGGCACGCCCTTGACCTCGTTCCACATATTGATTGGCACGCTTTCCGGATGATGCGGCAGGTTGGCGAGCAGCATCAGCATGCCCAGCCGGTCCTCGACCTGCTCGCCCATGCCGACGATGCCGCCGCAGCAGACTTTCAGTCCGGCGTGGCGCGCGTGCGCCAGCGTCTCGATGCGGTCTTCCATAGTGCGGGTGGAAATGATGTTGCCGTAGAATTCGCGCGAGGTATCGACGTTGTGATTATAGAAATCCAGCCCGGCATCCTGCAGCCGCTTGGCCTGGTCTCCGGTCAACATGCCCAACGTCGCGCAGGTCTCGAGGCCAAGATCCTTCACGGCGCTGACCATCTCGCAGACCCGATCGAGGTCCTTGTCTTTTGGATTACGCCACGCTGCGGCCATGCAGAAACGGCTGGCGCCGGCTTCCTTGGCGCGCTGCGCGGTGGCGACCACGGTCTCGCGGTCCATCAGCTTGGTCGCCTTGACGTTGGTCTCGTATTTCGCGCTCTGCGAACAGTAGCCGCAATCTTCGGGGCAGCCGCCGGTCTTGATGCTCAGCAGGCTCGCGGTTTCGACGTGGTTGGGATCGAAGTTGCTGCGATGAACGCTCTGTGCCTGGAAGATCAGGTCGGCGAACGGCAAATCATACAATGCTTGAGCTTCGTGACGCTGCCAATCGTGGCGAGGCTGGTTTGCCGGAACATCGCGGCCCGTCGGGGCGACAAACATCTTGTTCATGGTGCGATCCTCTCACGACCAGCCGCAGATACTCACGGGCTGTTGGCAGACCTGTCCATGATTTCAGCTGCTCGAGCAAGGATCGCCGGCCGAACGCAGCCATGCGCTGCGGGCGGCGCTGGATATTACGCCGCGCGAATGTTCGACAGGAAGACGTCGATTTCACCGCGCAGAATATCGGCTTCGCGACGCAGGTCGCCGGAGGCGCCAAGCACGTCGTTGGCAGCAATGCCGGCCTCGATCGAGGCTTCGCTGACCCCCACAATGTTGCTCGATACTTCGCTGGTGCCGCCTGCGGCGTGCTGGATGTTGCGGGCGATCTCGCGCGTTGCCGCGCCCTGCTGCTCGACCGCCGCGGCGATCGCGGAACTGACGTCGTTGATCTCGCCAATGGTCTGGCCAATGTTGCGAATGGCGCCGACCGCGGTGGTCGTGACCTGCTGCATCGAGACGATCTGCGCGCGGATCTCGTCGGTCGCCTTGGCAGTCTGGTTGGCGAGGCTCTTGACCTCGGAGGCGACGACGGCAAAGCCGCGTCCGGCATCGCCGGCGCGGGCGGCCTCGATGGTCGCATTCAGCGCCAGCAGGTTGGTCTGCGAGGCGATGGTCTGAATCAGGTCGATCACCGTGCTGATGCGGTTGGCGTTCTCGGCCAGCCCCTGCATGGTGGCGTCGGTCTGGCCGGCTTCGCCGACCGCCTTGGCGGCGATTCCGGCCGAACTGGCGACCTGGCGGCTGATCTCGGAGATCGACGATGACAGTTGTTCGGTTCCGGCGGACACGGTCTGTACGTTGACCGAGGTTTCCTCAGCGGCGGAGGCCACCGCGCTCACCAGCGCACTGGAGCGGTCGGCGGTCGCCGACATGCTCTGGGCCGTGGTCTGCATCGAATCGGCCGAGTTCTGCAGTTTTTCCAGCGCGGCGCGGACCGTGGCTTCGAAATCGACAATGCGCGCTTCGATTCGTGTCGCGCGTTCGGCCTTGGCGATGCGGTCCTGATCCTGGTCGGCGCTGAGGGCGCGGGCGTTGATCATGTTTTCGCGGAAGATTTCCAGCGAATTCGCCATCACGGCGATTTCGTCCTGCTGGCGGCTGCGGGCGATCTCGGTTTCGAGGTCGCCACTCGACAAGCGTTGCATGGCGCGCTGCAGCTGCGCGATCCGGCGCAGGATGCTGCGGCCGACATACAGCCAGACGAACAGCGCCGACCCGATCAGGGTCAGGGCGCCCAGTCCGAGCATCATCTGAGTCGCGACCGAGATGGTCTGCCGCGCCTGCGAGGTCGAAGCTTCGGTCTCGACGCGCACTCGGTTGACGAGTTGCTTGACGCTGCTGCCGAGGCCGAGATTGAGCTTGCGGGTTTCCTCCAAGATTAGCTCGCCGTAATCAGCGGCATCAAGTTCGTTTTGGCGAACCTTGAAAACATTGATCTTGCCATCCCCCAAGGCCAGCAACTTGAGCGCGGAATCCTTCAGGTCATCGGCGCCGCCGACACCGGCGACCGCACCCAGCATGGACTTGATACGTCGTTGCCCGGCCTGGAACGTGCGTTCGATCGGGTTCAGCGCGGCGGCGTTGTTCACCGAAAGCGCGGACATCAGGTCGGCAGCGATCAGGTTGGTGCTAGCGACGATATCGCCGACCTGGTCGATCGTCTTGGCGACCGCCGACGCGCTGTCCCGAGAAAAGTTCGGGGACAATAATGTGGAGGTCATATTGCCCTGGGCATCCATCAACGCTGGTGCCGACATCGACACGAACAGCGTCTCGGCCTCGCGCAGATCGTCGTAGAGTTTCTGATGCTGGGCCGCGGCGTCGATCCGCTCCTGGGCCGCCGCGCCGAGGCTGCGAATCGTGTCTTCGATATTCTTGACGGTGTCGCCCAGCGCTGCAACGACGGCCTTGTCAGCGCCGAGCCGGGCAATGGCATCGAGTTTCTCAACGGCAATCTTGTGGGTCTCCCGCATTTTCTGCGAGCGTTCCTTCAGGATGTCCGTGCTGCCTGAGGCCAGCAGGGTCGGGCCCTGGCTAGCCAGGTTCTCGCTGGCCGTCGCCAGTTCCAGGCTGGCTGTCAGCTTCGGGATGTCGCGTCCGCTGAGGTCGCTCATCATCTGGCCGAGCTGGCCCAGAATCATGCCGGCACCCACCGAGATGACGATGGCCATGCCCGCGATCACGGCAAAGGCGGCGAAAAGGCTGCCCCGGATGCCCCAGCGCGGCCGTGAAATACGAAGCCGCGCAAATTTCCCGATGATCGACGTCAATGCCATGATGACCGTTCCCGCGTGTCCACTAAATCCGTGGATCGAATGCGGCGGCAGTATCACGGTACCCGGTTAAGAAATCGGGAAGGCGGGCCAAAATTCGATTCGCGGCCGGCGGATCGACGCCGCGCAAACAAAAAGGCCGGCGCAAGCGCCGACCTTTTCTCATCAGATCGTTAGATCAGACGAAGATCAATACTTCGCGAGGATCGGGCCACCGAGGTTGAAGCGGTAGTTCAGGCCAGCCTTGACGGTGTGCTCGTCGTTGCGGGTCGAACCGTAAGCAACCAGCGGAGCGGTGCCGAAGGAGGTCTTGCCGAAGTCGTAGTACTGGTACTCAACCTTGCCCGACCAATTCTGGGTGAACAGGTATTCCAGGCCGGCGCCGACGGTGTAGCCGTCCTTGTTGCCGTTGATGGCAATCGCGGTCGGACCGACAACCGAACGGTTCAGGTCGGCGTAAGCGTAACCGCCCTTAACGTACAGCAGTGCGGGACCCCAGGTGTAACCGACGCGGCCGGTGACCGAGCCAATGCCCTTCAGGTTGCTGGTGAAGCTGTAAGCCGCGTTCGGAGCGGGGAACACGATGGCGTTGTTGTTGTTGCCGGTCCAGCTGTAGTTCGCTTCAACACCGAACACCCAGTTCGGAGCGAACTGATAGTCGTAGCCGCCCTGAACGCCGCCCATGAACTGGCCATCGTTGTTGCTGCTGGAAACGCCGGCGAAGCCGTTGTTGCCCGAGAACGCGCCGCCGACGTGGCCGCCGATGTAGAAACCGGTCCAGTTGTAGATCGGGGCAGCGACGTAGGCCGGAGCCTTCGTGTAGGGGCGAGCGGCGAGATCGGCGGCCGAGGCGGTCGCGGTCAAGGCGATCAGGGCAACGGTGCCGAGAAGGAAGTTCTTCATTGTTGTATTCTCCAGAAAACGTTTTAGAGCAGCCGCGCTTCGGCTCCGTCCATGGCGTGGATGTAGACAGCTTTTGCGTAAAATACTGTCACCCATTCGCCACAGCGACGGAGAACTGAACCATCTGACAAAACTGGGTTTTCTGTGCTTAATGCAGCCTTAATGAAATCTTAAAGTAGCCTTAATTGGCCGCGGGTTAGCGCAGCTCTGTCCCTTTTATGCGCACTGTGGCTGCGCATTGGCTTAGCTCTAAACCGCAGGTGGCATCGGACACGCAACGGCGATTAAACTTGCGCCGCAGTTCGACCGGAAACAAAAAGCACGAGCCAAGTTAATCTCCGCGCGGGTGCCCTGTCGGCGCCTCTCCGCAAATGGAAGCGCGTTGCATGCAGGTTGAGCGGATTTTACGGGAATACGGCCAGTGGTTGCGGCCGATGAGTGAAGCGCCACGGGACGGACAGCGAATTCTGGCCCACGCGGCCCATGCGAGGCATCTCGTCGTGTGTTTCTGGGAGACTCGGCCCGCCATGCTCGTCGGGCCGAGCTGGGTCGAGGAGAAAGACAGCCCCGCCGGCTATCTCGACCGCTATTTCGATGGCTGGATCCATCCCCGTGAATTCAGGGTGCTCGATCCCACCGCGCTCAACCGCCTGCTGGTGGCTTATATCGACGATGCCCGCGCCGCCGATAATCGCGAGGCCTTGAAGGTGCTGGAGCACAGCGACGCCTGACCGCACCTCGATGCCGCGGTCGGCACGGTAATCGCAAGGGGCCGACCGTGCCGGCCTGGAAAGTCATTGCGAGCGATTTCCGATCATGCAATGCCGGATCACACCCCGCGTACCGTGCCGAGATCGTAACAGGTTCAGGATTATCTGGTGAAACACGATGCACCCGCTCCCTCGATCGCCTTGCAGGGCGGTCTTGCGGCGACTTACATCAATATGTCCGAGGCCGAGGCCGCAGATTTGGCGCTGCATCGCTTCGGGATCGAAGGGCGCGCGGTCCGGCTCGCCACGGAAAAGGACGATACCTTCCGGATTTCGCCAGTATCCGGGTCGCGCTTCATTCTGAAAGTGGCGAACCCTTCGGAAAATGTCCCGGAGATCGACCTTCAGGTCCAGCTGCTCGATCATATCGCCGCGAAGGCGCCTGAACTGCCAGTGCCGCGCGTGATCGGCAATGATGCGGGCGATCGACACTTTCTGCACCAGGACAGGGCCGGGCAGCGCCGCCAGGTGCGGATGATGACGTATCTGGAGGGGAAGCCTCTCAGCGAGGTGCCGTCCACGGTGTCCGGGCGGCAGGCGATCGGCAAATTGCTGGCCCGGCTTCGCCTGGCGGTCGCCGACTTCAGCCATCCCGCGGATAACCGCGTGCTGGCCTGGGACATCCAGCACCTGCTCAGCCTGCAAGGCCTGCTCGGCGAGGTCAAGGATCCCGCGCAGCGCCGCCATCTAGAGGCGGGCCTCGCCCGTTTCGCCACCATCGACAGCCGTATCGCCGGCACCCGGATGCAGGTGCTGCACAACGATTTCAGCCAGTCCAACATCGTGGTCGATCCGGCGCTGCCGGACTTCGTCAGCGGCGTGATCGATTTCGGCGACGCGGTGCGGACCTCGGTGGCGATCGACGTCTCCACCGCACTGCTCGGCCAGCGGCCGGGGCAGAGCGACGGCGAGTTCTTCGGCCATGGCCGCGATCTGCTCGAAGGCTATCTCGGCGTCGCCGATCTGACCGCGGAAGAGCTCAGCCTGCTTCCCCATCTGGTGATGGGGCGGGTGGTGGCGCGGGCGCTGCTGTCGATCGCGCTGGCCAATGCGGTACCGGCCAACGCGGCCTATGTGACGCGCTTCACCGCCCATTGCTGGCCGCAGCTCGACTGGTTCCTGAGCCGATCCGCAGACGAGGTGTCCAGCCAGTTTGCCAACTATGCCGCCTGAACAGGCCGGTCCCTTGAAGCGATAGAGGATGCGATCATGACTGCAGCCACCGCCCCGCGCGGCAAGATGAACAATGCGTTCGATCCCGCCAGCGCGGCCGGCTTGAGCGAGCGCAGCCGCAAGCTTGTCGAGCGCCGCACCGCCTTGCTCGGCCCGGCCTACCGGCTGTTTTACAACGATCCCGTCGAGGTCGCGCGCGCCAAGGGCGTGCTGCTGTACGATTCCGAGGGCCACGAATATCTCGACGCCTACAACAATGTCGTGTCGGTCGGGCACTGCCATCCGCGCGTCGTCGCCGCCATCAGCGAGCAACTCGGCACGCTGTGCACGCACACGCGCTATATCCAGGAAGGCATTCTGAACTATGCCGAGGACCTGCTCGGCACCCACGCCGACAACCTCAAGCACGTGATGTTCACCTGCACCGGATCGGAAGCCAACGATCTCGCGCTGCGCATAGCCAGGCATTACACCGGCAAGCGCGGCATCATCGTCACCGACGAGGCCTATCACGGCAATTCCGATCTCACCGCGAGCTTCTCGCCGTCGCTGGGCGCGCAATCGCCTTTGGGGACGTGGGTGCGCCGCGTGCCAGCGCCGGACTCCTATCGCGTGGCGCCAGACCAGATGGGTCCGATGATGGCCGCGCACGTCGCGAAGGAGATTGAGGATCTGGAGCGCCGCGGCGAGGGCCTGGCTGCCTTCATCGCCGACTCGATGTTCTCCTCCGACGGCATCTTCTCGCATCCGACCGACGTGCTCGGCCCGGTGCGGGATGTCGTCCACAAGGCCGGCGGCCTGTTCGTCGCCGACGAAGTGCAATCCGGTTTCGGCCGCAGCGGCGAGAGACTGTGGGGCTACCAGCGCCATGGCATCGCACCGGACATCGTCACCATGGGCAAGCCGATGGGCAATGGATATCCGGTGGCCGCCGTCGCGCTGTCCCCGGACATCGTCAAGAATTTCGGCCGCGACAACCGCTACTTCAACACGTTCGGCGGCAACAGCGTGGCCATGGCCGCAGCGCAGGCCGTGCTGAACGTGATCCGCGACGAGAAGCTGCAGGAGAATTCATTGCGCGTCGGCAAGATGTTGCGTGATGGCTTTGCCGAATTGGCGAAGCGCTACGAGCAGATCGGCGATATCAGAGGCTCCGGCCTCTATGTCGGTCTCGAGCTGGTCAAGGACCGCGCGTCGAAACAGCCCGATGCCGCCGCGGCCGCGGCCGTGGTCAACGGCCTGCGCGCCCGCCGCGTGCTGATCTCGGCCACCGGCGCCAATGCCAACACGCTGAAAATCCGGCCGCCGCTGGTGTTCTCGGAAGCCAATGCCGACCGGCTGCTGAGCGAGACGGAAAAGGTGTTCGCCGCGCTTTGAGCACTAGATCTGTAGGGTGGGCAAAGGCGCCCTTGCGCCGTGCCCACCACCTTGCATCAAACTCAGGTCGGTGGGCACGCTTCGCTTTGCCCACCCTACGACGACAGACTCCGCGTCCGGGACAAGGGTATTACTTCGAAACCGGCATCGCAAATTCGGCACCTTGGGCGGTGCTTTCTGGCCAGCGCTGCATGATCGACTTCTGCTTGGTGTAGAATCGCACGCCTTCCTCGCCATAGGCATGCATGTCGCCGAACAGGCTGCGCTTCCAGCCGCCGAAGCCGTGCCAGGCCATCGGGACGGGGATCGGCACGTTGATGCCGACCATGCCGACCTGCACGCGGCGCGAGAATTCGCGGGCGACATTGCCGTCGCGGGTGTAGCAGGACACGCCGTTGCCGAACTCGTGATCGTTGATGATCTGCAGAGCTTCGGCAAAATCAGCGACGCGAACGCAGGACAGCACCGGCCCGAAGATCTCTTCCTTATAAATCTTCATCTCGGTCGTGACGTTGTCGAACAGCGTGCCGCCGGTGAAGAATCCATCCTCATGGCCGGCGATCTTCACGCCGCGGCCATCGACCACCAGCTTCGCGCCTTCCTCGACGCCGATCCCGATATAGCCTTCGATGCGCTCCAGCGCCTGTTTGGTCACCACCGGGCCCATTTCGGCCGCGGATTCCATGCCGTTCAGAATCTTCAGCTTCTTGACGCGCTCGGCCAGCATCGGGACGATCTTGTCGCCGACATCGCCAACGAGCACCGCGACTGAGATCGCCATGCAGCGCTCACCGGCCGAGCCGTAGCCGGCGCCGATCAGCGCATCGACGGCCTGGTCGAGGTCGGCGTCGGGCATCACCACCATGTGGTTCTTGGCACCGCCCAGCGCCTGCACGCGCTTGCCGTATTGCGAGCCCTGCTGGTGCACGTAATGCGCGATAGGGGTCGAGCCGACGAAACTCACGGCGGAGACGCCGGGATGCTGCAGCAGCGTATCAACGGCGAGCTTGTCGCCCTGCACCACGTTGAACACGCCCTTCGGCAGGCCGGCCTGCATCAGGAGATCGGCCATGAACAGCGACGGCGAGGGATCGCGCTCGCTCGGCTTCAGGATGAAGCAGTTGCCGGCGGCGATCGCGACCGGGAACATCCAGCACGGCACCATCACCGGGAAGTTGAACGGCGTGATGCCGGCGACGACGCCGAGCGGCTGGCGCATCGTCCAGTTGTCGATGCCGGTGGAGACCTGGTCGGTGTAGTCGCCCTTCAACAGTTGCGGAATGCCGCAGGCGAATTCGATGATGTCGATGCCGCGGGCGACTTCGCCCTGCGCATCGGAGAACACCTTGCCGTGCTCGGCGGTGATCATCGCCGCCAGGGCGTCGGTGTGCTCGTTCATCAGCGCCAGAAACTTGTTCATGATGCGGGCGCGGCGGATCGGCGGCATGTCGGCCCAAGTCGGAAAGGCGCGGCGGGCGCTCTTCACGGCGTCGTTCACCTCCTCGGCGGACGACAGCACCACCTGGCGCGCCACGGCGCCGGTTGCGGGGTTGTAGACCGCCTGCTTGCGGTTGGCTGCGAGGCTGATGGGCGCGCCGTCGATGAAATTGCCGACGTCCTGGGTGGCGGTGAAGGCTGCGGTCATGGTCCGTCCTCGGTTATGGGTGCCGCCTGTGTAGCGGCCCGGTCCGGGCGACCACAGGTCAAATCATTGGACTAACTGTTCAGAAAACTGAACAATGGCTTGATGAAAACCAAGAAGGTGGAATCGCTGTGGTCGCATCTGCACTGGCTCGGCGTGCTCGCCGAGACCGGCAGCTTCACGGCGGCGGCTGGCCGGCTCGGCGTCAGCAAGGCGGCCATGAGCCATCGCGTCAGCGAGCTCGAACAGGCCACCGGCGTGCCGCTGGTCCGGCGCACCACGCGCAGCGTGCGGCTGACCGAAGCCGGCCAACACCTGGTGGATTCGACGCGGTCGTCCTTCGCCGAGATTGAGCGGCATTTTGCCGGCGTGAAGGACATGGCCGGCGCGCCGCGCGGGATTTTGCGGGTCACCATGCCGGTGGCGTTGGGGCGGCAGCGCATCGTGCCGCTGCTGCCTGAATTCCTGCGCCTTTATCCGGAAGTCCGCATCGAGCTCGAATTGTCCGACCGGCTGAGTTCGCTGGCCAAAGAGGGTTTCGATCTCGCCGTCCGTCATGTCGCCACCGTGCCGGATACGCATGTGGCGTGGAAGCTGTGCGACACCCGCTCGTTGCTGGTCGCCAGCCGCGGCTATCTGCAACGGCGCGGCACGCCGGCGCGGCCGGAGGATCTCGGCGAACACGATTGTCTGCACTACCTGCGCGACAGCGTGGCGCCGACCTGGGCGTTCGAGCCGCGCAAGGGCAGGGGCAAGAGCGGGCGCATCACCGTGAAAATTTCCGGCGTGTTCGCCGCCAACAACAGCGAGGCGCTGCGCGAGACGGCGTTGGCCGGACTGGGCATCGCCCTGGTGCCGGATTTCAGCGCCCAGCAGGAGATCGAGGCCGGCCGGCTGCGCCCGGTGCTGTCCGACTGGCGGGTGGTCGGCGCATTCGGCGAGCAACTGTTCGCCATCCGCCCCTATGCGCCCCAGGTTCCACGCACGGTCCAGGCGCTGGTGGCATTTTTGCGCGAACGGCTGGCCGACGGATTTTCGGGGGCGTCGTCGTAGTCACGGCGAAATGGAAAATAGCGTTTGCGATCAATAAGATGGCTGGTGCTGCCACACAGGGTCGAACTGTGGACCTCTCCATTACCAATGGAGTGCTCTACCACTGAGCTACGGCAGCATGCTGGGGACGGGAATCAACCCCGCAGGGCCCGTCAAGCGGGGCGATCCTTGCCACATGGTTTCGGGCGGCGCAAGCGCGGCGGTCGCCGTGGCGGCATCATTGTGAATGAATCGCACGGCGCGCGGGCGATTCGCGGCCGATGCCCGGGTTCCGTAGGGGCAAACCGCCCGCGTTGCGCTCCCGGCGAGCGTGCTTATGTGCGGGGCGTTGGCGGTATTGCTGATAGAGCATTGAACCGACGATGTCGGGCAGCATCACCGATACCGCCCGTATTCAGCACCGTGACCGAGCCGGCGAGCCATGACCGACGAACCGACCGAACGCCCCAACCAGCAGGAAATCGCCCGGCAGAACCGGTTGCGCGCCGCGCTGCGTGAAAACCTGAAGCGGCGCAAATCGCAGTCCCGCGGCCGCGCCGACCAACCGGCCGAGGCGTCCGCCGCCGGCGCGGGCACCGTGCCGGACATATGTGCAAGACAGACCGATCCCGATGACCCTTCATAGCGTGCCGATTCAACGCGTAGCGATGTGAGTTTAGATGTCTTCAGAGCCCACTGCCCCCGCGTCTGCGGAATCCTCCGCGCTATTGCTGCCGCGCCACGACCAGACCTTCCCGGTGCTGACCGCTGCCGAAATCGAGCGGATGCGCCGGTTCGGCGAGATCCGGCGTTATCAGGACGGCGAGCGCCTGTTCGAGACCGGCAAGCCCGGCCCAGGCATGTTTGTGGTGCTGTCGGGCCATGTGGCCATCACCCAGCGCGATGGCCTTGGCCACATCACGCCGGTGGCGGATCAGGGCGTCGGGCAGTTCCTGGCCGAGATCGGCCAGTTGTCCGGCCGCGTGGCGCTGGTCGATGGCCACGCCGAAGGCGATGTCGAAACCCTGATGATTCCACCGGAGCGGCTGCGCGCGCTGCTGGTGGCGGAGGCGGACCTCGGCGAGCGCATCATGCGGGCGTTGATCCTGCGCCGGGTCAACCTGATCCAGGGCGGCGTCGGCGGCCCGGTGCTGATCGGCGCGCCCGATACCGCTGATGTCATCCGCCTGCAGGGTTTCCTCACCCGCAACGGCTATCCGCACCATCTGCTGGACCCGGCATCCGACAAGGACGCCGCCGACCTGATCGCGCGCTACACGCCTTCGCCGGCGGATCTGCCGCTGGTGGTGTCGGCCGACGGCAGCGTGCTGCGCAATCCGTCGGTGACCGATCTCGCCCGCGCCATCGGCATGACCAGCCACATCACCCGCGGCAAGGTTTACGACGTCGCGATCGTCGGTAGCGGACCCGCGGGCCTGTCGACGGCGGTGTATGCGGCGTCCGAGGGGCTGTCGGTGGCGGTGTGCGACGCCCGCGCCTTCGGCGGCCAGGCCGGCGCCAGCGCCCGCATCGAGAACTATCTCGGCTTTCCCACCGGGATCTCCGGCATGGCGCTGACCGCGCGGGCGTTCAACCAGGCGCAGAAGTTCGGCGCCGACATCATGATCCCCGTCACCGTGAAATCGCTCGATTGCGCGCGTGACGACGGCGCCTTTGCGTTGGCGCTGGATGACGACGACGTGCTGCGTGCCAAAGCCGTGGTAGTGGCGAGTGGCGCGCGCTATCGCCGCCCCGACATCGAGCATTTGTCCGACTTCGAGGGCCGCGGCGTCTGGTACTGGGCTTCGCCGATCGAGGCGCGGCTGTGCAAGGCGCAGGAGGTGATCCTGGTCGGTGGCGGCAACTCGGCCGGACAGGCCGCGGTGTTTCTCGCGGCGCACGCCGCCCGGGTCCACATGGTGATCCGCGGCGGCGGGCTCGGCGCCAGCATGTCGCGCTATCTGATCGAGCGCATCGAGGCGACGCCGAACATCGAGCTGGTGTTCAATACCGAAGTGGTCGGGCTCGCCGGCACCGGGGATTCCGGGCTCGATCGCGTGACGCTGCGCAGCCGGCTGTCCGGCGAAACGTCCGCCACGGAGATCCGCAACCTGTTCCTGTTCGTCGGCGCTGATCCCGCCACCAACTGGCTCGACGGTTGCGGCGTTAATCTCGACCGCGATGGTTTCGTCATGACCGGCGCGCCGTTCGCCGGTCGCAGCGTGCAGGCGCTGGAAACTTCGGTGCCCGGCGTCTACGCCGTCGGCGACGTGCGGTCAGGCTCGGTCAAACGCGTCGGCGGCGCCATCGGCGAGGGCGCCCAGGTGGTGGCGGCGCTGCATGGATTTCTGGGCGACACCGCAAAACCGGGGCTCTAGGATAGCGAGGTTTGCTACCAAACAGAAAAATCAGGGAGGACTTCATGGCCGAGCTTGTCGTCATCTACAAGACCCCGAACGATCCCGCTGCCTTCGACAAATACTATGCCGCGACCCATATTCCGCTGGCGAAGAAATTGCCCGGTCTGAAGAAGTATCAGGTGAGCAACGGCGGCGTCGCCGGGCCCGGCGGTCCGAGTGGCGTGCATCTGGTGGCGACGCTGACGTTCGAGAGCGCCGCCGCGATCGAGGCCGCCTTTGCCAGCCCCGAGGGGCAGGCCGCGGCGGGCGATCTGCCGAACTTCGCGACCGGCGGCGCGGATATCGTTTTCTTTGACACGCGTGACGTCTGATCCCTGATCGAGATCTACTGGAGACGATGATGGCCAAACCCTGCACGCATATTTCGGGCATCCGCGATGTCACGCCGAGCGCGCTCGGCTGCGAGGAGTGCCTGAAGAGCGGCAGCGTTTGGCTTCATCTCCGGATCTGCCGCACCTGTGGCCATGTCGGGTGCTGCGACGATTCCCCGAACAAGCATGCCACCAAGCATTTCCATGCGACGAAGCATCCGATCATCGAGGGCTACGATCCGCCGGAAGGCTGGGGCTGGTGCTACGTCGACGAGGTGATGTTTGACCTGTCCGATCGCAAGACGCCGCACAACGGTCCGATCCCGCGTTACTACTGAAGGCTCACTGGCCTCCGATTTTGCGGCGTCCGGATTCGAGGCTTTCACGTCCTTCGCGCGACGAGGCGGGTAAAGCCGGTTGAATTGCTCGACCGCCATCACTCATCCGGTTGGCGCATCGTACTTTTCGACAAGATTCGGGCGGCGATCCGCAATATGGATGGCGCGAGATCGCCGATCACGTACTCGGGAAACAATCCGTCTAGCAAGTTGCTGCGGTGCGTCGTAACCTTCGCGCGGGTCTAACACGAGGGGCGTATCATGGTTTTAGGAATGAGCCTGGCGACGTTTACGTTGCTTCACGTGGTGATCAGCCTGGTCGGGATTGTCGCCGGACTGATTGCGATGATCGGCCTGCTGACGTCGAATCCGTTGCGCAACTGGACCGCGCTGTTTCTGGCGACGACGATCTTGACCAGCGTGACCGGATTCTTCTTTCCGGTCGAAAAACTGCTGCCGTCGCACGTCATCGGCATCCTTTCGCTGGTGCTGCTGGCGGTCGCCTGTCTGGCGCTGTACGGCAAGAAACTGTCCGGCTCCTGGCGCTGGATCTATGTCCTGACTGCCATGCTGTCGTTGTATCTCAACGTCTTCGTCCTGATCATCCAGAGCTTCTTGAAGATTGCGCCGCTGCATGCGCTGGCGCCCAGCGTACCGCCGAGCGAGCCGCCGTTCGCGATCGTACAGGGCATCGTGCTGGTGTTCTTCATCGTCGTGATCGCGGCCGCGGTGAAGAAGTTTCGCCCCGCGCCGCTCAGCCTCGGTTGATCGCCCGTTGCGCGACGTCGTCATGGCGTCGCGCAAAAGTCCTACGCTTCCAACTCTGTTGAACTGAGTGAGAGAAAAACTATGCCAACGATTACAGTCAAGGACGGCACAGAAATTTTCTACAAGGACTGGGGCACCGGCCAGCCGATCGTATTCAGCCACGGCTGGCCGTTGTCGGCGGACGACTGGGATCCGCAGATGATGTTCTTCCTCAGCAAGGGGTTTCGCGTCATCGCCCATGACCGGCGCGGCCACGGCCGCTCCAGCCAGACCGGCGAGGGCCATGACATGGACCACTATGCCGACGACCTGGCGGCGCTGACGGCGCATCTCGATCTGAAGAATGCGATCCATATCGGCCACTCCACCGGCGGCGGCGAAGTCGCCCATTACATCGGACGCCACGGCGAGAGCCGGGTCGCCAAGGCCGCGCTGCTCTGCGCGGTGCCGCCGATCATGGTCAAGACCGCCAGCAACCCCGGCGGCCTACCAAAGGAAGTATTCGACGGGCTGCAGGCGTCGCTCGCCGCCAACCGCGCGCAGTTCTATCGCGACCTGCCGGAAGGGCCGTTCTACGGCTTTAACCGGCCCGGCGCCAAAGCGCAGGAAGGCGTCATCGCGAACTGGTGGCGGCAGGGCATGATGGGCGGCGCCAAGGCACACTACGACGGCATCGTCGCCTTCTCGCAGACCGACTTCACCGAGGATCTCAAGAAGATCACCGTGCCGGTGCTGGTGATGCACAGCGAGGACGACCAGATCGTGCCTTACGCCGATGCGGGTCCGCTGTCCGCCAAGCTGCTGCAGAACGGCACGCTGAAGACCTACAAGGACTATCCGCACGGCATGATCACGACCCACGCCGACGTCATCAATGCGGAGCTGCTGGCCTTCATCCAGGGCTGAGGTGAGATCTTGCCCCGGACGCGGCGGCATGCGTCCGGGACACGGTACACTGAGGTGAACGGGACTTTGGCCTGCTCTAAATCTTCAAGTTGCGTCCGGGCGGTTCATCGAGAATCGCCCGGATATCGTTGAAGGTGCGTCTGACCAGCACTTCGGGCCCCTCTTCGGCGCCTTCTGCCATCCACTTCTCGCTGGCGAGCCGGATTGCGCCTGTGGTGATCATCGCCACCAGCCGGGCTCGCAATTGCTCGGCGGGATCGCTGGTGCGCGCGGCCAGCGCAGCCGCCATCGCTCGCTCCATCTTCTCGTATTTGGCCGGCTCACGTGCCCGCAACGCGGGCGTCTCGCGCTTCAGCCGCGCCATTGCGAGGGCCTCATCGGGCTTGAATTGCCGGGCCATCGCCAGAATCGCATTCTCCGCGGCGGTGAGCATCGGTTCGTCGGCGGGCCGCGCCGCAATCGCGGCGATCATCGCGTCGGTGCTGCCATCCTGCCAGGCCAGCACAAGGTCTTCCTTCGACGCGAAATAGTGGAAGAAGCTGCGGCGCGAGATGTCGGCCGCCGCGGCGATATCGTCGAGCGTCGTAGCCTCGAAGCCCCGCGCCAGAAACAGCTCCATGGCGACCCTGGTCAGCCGCTCCCGCGTCTGCTGGCGCTTGCGCTCGCGCAGACCGGCCCCGGGCGGCGCGCTCGTCGGTTCCGCTTTAGCGGGTGATTTCAGGGGCTTGGCTGCGCTCATGAGCAGCAAGATAATGCCTGCTTGCACCTATTGCAAATTTGCACCGAGTGCACATTTACCCATTCGCCGCTGTGTGGCGGTAGCGAATGTGGAGAGCGACATGACGGACTGGACCATCGATGACATGCCGCCGCTGAGCGGCCGGCTGGCGGTGGTGACGGGCGCCTCCGGCGGTCTCGGCTTTGAGACGGCCCTGGCGCTCGCCGGCGCGGGTGCTGAGGTCGTTTTGACCGGCCGTAACGATGCCAAGGGAGCGCGCGCGCTGGAAGGCATCTGCGCGCGCCACCCCGATGCCCTCATCAGCTACGAGAATCTGGATCTCGCCAGCCTCGCGTCGGTGGCCGCCTTCGCCACCCGCTTTGCCGCCCTCCATGGCTCGCTCGATCTGCTGATCAACAATGCCGGCGTGATGTCGCTGCCCGTGCGGCAGGTCACCGCCGATGGTTTCGAGATGCAGTTCGGCATCAATTATCTCGGCCACTACGCGCTGACGGCGCATCTGCTGCCGATGCTTCGCCGCGGCAGAGCGCCACGCGTAGTCAACCTCAGCAGCCTCGCGCATCGCACCGGGATGATCGATTTCGACGACCTGCAGGGCGCCACATTCTACAAGCCGTGGAAGGCCTACACTCAGTCGAAGCTGGCGATGCTGATGTTCGCGCTTGAACTACAGCGCCGCAGCGGTGCCGCGGGATGGGGTCTGATGAGCAATGCCGCCCATCCCGGCTACGCACGCACCGACCTCATTTCGAACGGACCCGGCGGAGGCGGCTTGATGGGCGTGTTCAGTTGGCTGATGCGTCCGCTCAGCCACTCCGCTGCCGCTGGTGCGCTGCCGACCTTGTTCGCGGCTACGTCCCGCAATGCAGAAGCCGCGGCATATTACGGGCCGAACGGGTTCTACGAAATGAAGGGCCCACCTGCGCAAGCCAAGATCATGCCGCAGGCAAACGATGCCGGAGTTGCCGCAAAGCTGTGGGATGCCTCCGCGACGCTCACCGGCGTATCTTTCGATCAGGGCGTATCGACCGCCACACGCGCATTCGCTTGAGGATTGAGATGAAGGTCATTTTATTCGGCGCCACCGGCATGGTCGGGCAGGGCGTGTTGCGTGAATGCCTGCTGGATCCGAGCGTCGAGGCCGTGCTCGCAATCGGGCGCAGCCCGACCGGCCAGCACCATGCGAAGCTGCGCGAGATCATTCATGCGGACTTCTTCGATTGGTCGGAAATCGAGTCGCAGCTAACCGGCTTCGATGGCTGTTTTTTCTGCCTCGGCGTCAGTTCGATCGGCATGGCCGAAGACAAGTACCGTCACCTCACTTACGACCTCACCATGGCTGCGGCGACCACGCTGGCGCGGCTCAATCCCGGCATGACGTTTACTTATGTCACCGGGCAGGGCACCGACTCCACCGAGCAGGGTCGCGTGATGTGGGCGCGGATCAAGGGCAAGACCGAAAACGACCTGCGCAAGCTTCCGTTCAAGGCGGCGTATATGTTCAGGCCCGGCGGTATCCAGCCGTTGCATGGCGTGCGGTCGAAGACCGCGTGGGTCCAGGCGATCTACACCGCAACCGGCCCGCTGTGGTCGCTGCTGCACCGGATCGCGCCGAACTATGTCACCACCACCGAACAGCTCGGCCGCGCCATGATCAAGGTCGCCCGCAACGGCTTTCCGAAACCGGTGCTGGAAACCGCGGATATCAACCGGATCTAACAAGCCCGGGCAGCCGAATGCCGGAACTCCACCGTACCGGGGCTCCCGGGCTTGATTAGGAAATGATCGTATTCTATATATCGACCATGAAGACGCAAACCCGACCCAGTATTAAGCCCCGCGGCCCCGGCCGTCCGCGCGAATTCGATATGGATGCGGCGCTGGATGCGGCGTTGATCGTGTTCCGGGAGCGCGGCTATCATGCCGCGTCCCTTGGCGAGCTGGGTTCGGCAATGAAGCTCACGGCGGGCAGTATCTACAAGGCGTTCGCCGACAAGCGCGCGATTTTTCTCGACGCCTTCGCCCGCTATATCGCGCTTCGCGAGTCGCGACTGGCCACGCTGCTCGGCGACCAACGTAGCGGCTTCGGCAAGCTGCAGGCGCTGCTGGACGACTATGTCGAGCAGTCCTGCGGTGTCGAAGGCCGGCGCGGCTGCCTTGTGGTCGGCAGCGCCACCGAACTCGCCACCTTCGATGCCGAGATGGCCGGCCGGGTCACCGCGGCGCTGGACCGCAACGAGGCCAGGCTGCTTGAACTCATTCGTCTGGGCCAAGCGGACGGCTCGATTTCTGCCGGGTTGGACGCAGATGCGACCGCGCTGACCTTGCTGTGCCTGCTGCAGGGTCTCCGCGTGGTCGGCAAGACCAGACGCAGCCGCGCCGAGATGAAAGCCGCCGCGGGCCAGGCGCTACGTCTTCTCACCTAAGGAACGGCGTCGCTGCTCCCCGGTCCGCCAAAATAGGAAGTGAATGTTTCCAAATGAGAGCACTTGAATCGCCCGAAGATCCCGAGACCGCGGCGGCCCGCATGTCGTCATGGCTAACGGTGCTGCTGGCGATCGCCAGCGGCGTAATCGCCGCGAATGTTTATTACGTCCAGCCGCTGGCCGGGCCGATCAGCCAATCGCTCGGATTGTCACCGCAGGCCGCCGGGTTGATCGTGACCATGACGCAACTCGGCTACGGCGCCGGCCTGCTGCTGGTGGTGCCGCTTGGCGACCTGTTCGAGAATCGCCGCCTCGTGCTGTCCATGATCTCGCTGGCCGCGCTGGCGCTGATCGCTGCGGCGATGTCGACGAATGCGGCGAGCTTTCTGGCCTCTGCCCTGCTGATCGGCGTCGGCTCCGTGGCGGTGCAGGTACTCGTGCCCTATGCCGCCCACCTCTCACCCGACGCGTTGCGCGGGCGCGCCGTCGGCAACGTCATGAGCGGCCTGATGGTCGGCATCATGCTGGCCCGTCCCGCGGCCAGCTTCATCACCCATGCGCTGTCGTGGCAGGCCGTATTCGAAATCTCGGCCGCATTGATGGTCGGCCTCGGCATTGCGTTGCGCCTGATGCTGCCACGCCGCCGGCCGGCCGCGGGGCAGGGCTATGGCGCGCTGTTGCACTCGATGGGACGGCTGGCGCGCGACACCCCGGTGCTGCAGCGGCGCGCGCTGTATCATTCCTGCCTGTTTGCGGCGTTCAGCCTGTTCTGGACGACGGTGCCACTGCTGCTGGCGGACCGCTTCGGGCTATCGCAGAACGGCATTGCCTGGTTCGCCCTGGCCGGCGTCGGCGGCGCGATTGCCGCGCCGCTTGCCGGTCGCGCGGCGGATCGCGGCTGGAGCGATATTGCGACCCGGCTTGCGATGCTGGCGGTGGCCGTTTCGGTGCTGCTCGGATGGTTCGGCTCGTCGGGCTCAGCCGCCAGCCTCATCACTCTCGTCGTCGCGGCCATCGTGCTGGATTTCGGCGTTATCGCGCATTTCGCGGTGGGTCAGCGTGCGATTTTTTCGCTCGGCGCTGAAATTCGCGGACGGCTCAACGGCCTTTACATGGCGACGTTCTTCACTGCCGGCGCGTTCGGATCGGCGCTGGGCGGCTGGACCTACGCGCATGGCGGATGGTCCCTGTCGATGGGCGCCGCGCTCACGATGCCCATGGTGGCTCTGACGCTCGCGCTGATGGAGCGATCGCCGCCTGTCTCGGCCCCGCCGCGCCGACAGAGCTGATGCGCTCCGCGCCGTCCAGATACTCTTCTCCACCTCAAGGAAATGAAGCATGACGCCAATTCAAGACGAAGCCCTCTCCGCCGCTTTCAAGCACCGCCGGATCGCCGCATCTGGCATCTCGCTGCATGCCGTCGAGGCCGGCTCCGGACCGTTGATGGTTCTGCTGTCCGGCTGGCCGCAGACCTGGCATTCCTGGCGCAAGATCATGCCGGAACTGGCGAAGCACTTTCGCGTGGTGGCGGTCGATCTTCCCGGGCTTGGCGACAGCGACTTTCCTGAGGCCGGGTACGACACCGGTTCGATTTCGCTGCATCTCGATGCCGTGCTCGACGCCTTCGATGCCATCGACTGTACCTTGGTCACGCATGATATCGGCGCCTGGGTCGGTTACGCCTATGCGGCCCGACGTCCGGAGCGCGTCAAACGCCTGGCGCTGATGGACGCGGCGATTCCCGGATTGGTGCCGCCGGAACTGTTCCGTTTCTCGCCTGAAACCGCGGGGAGGGTGTGGCACTTCTACTTCAATTATATCGCGGGGCTTCCCGAGCTTCTGATCGCCGGCCGCGAACGCGAATTCCTCGAATGGATGTTCGAAGCCAAATCGGCCGACTGGAAAACTTCTTTCGACCCCGCAACGCTCGACATTTACGCGGAAGCCTACTCCGCGCCGGGGCGTTGGAGCGGCGGGATGGGCTATTACCGGTCGATCTTCGTCTCGATCGCGCAGAACCAGGCCACCGCTTTGACGCCGTTACCAATGCCGGTGCTGGCGATCGGCGGGTCGCTCGGGCTCGCCGGAGCGATGGCGAGGTCGATCGCTCACGCTGCGACCAACGTTCAGGGGGCCGTGATCGAGCAGTGCGGGCACTACATAGCGGAGGAGCGGCCAAAACAGCTGCTCGCCATCTTGCTGCCCTTCAGCCTTGCCTAAGACTGCGTCGGGGTCCCAAATGGCGCGTTTTTAGGCAAAGCGCTATTCCCATCGAAAAGCCGCAAATTTCGAACCTTTTGCTTTAAAGAGGCCATCCGCCCTATAGTTCGGGCACACAATCAACGGGAATCGGTATGGATCGCATTCGCATCGTCGGCGGCAGCCAACTCAATGGCACCATTCCGATCTCTGGCGCGAAAAACGCCGCTTTGCCGCTGATGATCGCCGGTCTTTTGACCGACGAGACGCTGATCCTCGACAACGTGCCGCGGCTGGCCGACGTGGCGCAGCTACAGCGCATCCTAGGCAACCACGGCGTTGACATCATGTCGGTCGGCAAGCGCCCGGGCGATCACGAATATCAGGGCCAGACCCTGCACATTTCGGCGGCCAATATCATCGACACCACCGCACCTTACGAGCTGGTCTCGAAGATGCGCGCCTCGTTCTGGGTGATCGCGCCGCTGCTGGCGCGCATGCATGAAGCCAAGGTGTCGCTGCCCGGCGGTTGCGCCATCGGCACCCGTCCGGTGGATTTGCTGATCATGGCGTTGGAGAAGCTCGGCGCCGAGCTGACCATCGACGGCGGCTACGTGATCGCCAAGGCGCCCGGCGGCCTGAAGGGCGCCACCATCGATTTCCCCAAGGTAACCGTATCCGGCACCCATGTGGCGCTGATGGCCGCGACTTTGGCCAAGGGCACCACCACCATCAATAACGCCGCGTGCGAGCCCGAGATCGTCGATGTCGCGGATTGCCTGAACAAGATGGGCGCCCGCGTCAGCGGCGCCGGCACGCCGCGCATTGTGATCGAAGGCGTGGCGAAGCTGCATGGCGCTCGCCACCCGGTGCTGCCGGATCGCATCGAGACTGGCACCTATGCCATGGCGGTGGCGATGACCGGCGGCGACGTGCAGCTGTCGGGAGCGCGCCCCGAGCTGCTGCAGTCCGCGCTGGACGTGCTGACTCAGGCCGGCGCCACCATCACCGTCAACAATGATGGCATCCGCGTCGTCAGAAACGGTGCCGGCATCAAGCCGGTCACCGTCTCGACCGCGCCATTCCCGGGCTTTCCGACGGATTTGCAGGCGCAGTTGATGGCGCTGATGGCGTGCGCCAAGGGCACTTCGCAGATCACCGAGACGATCTTCGAGAACCGCTTCATGCATGTGCAGGAACTGGCTCGGTTCGGCGCCCAGATCCACCTCGACGGCGAAACCGCCACCATCGACGGCATCGCCAAGCTGCGCGGCGCGCCGGTGATGGCCACCGACCTGCGCGCCTCGGTATCGCTGGTGATCGCCGGCCTCGCCGCCGAAGGCGAGACCATGGTCAATCGCATCTATCACCTCGACCGCGGCTTCGAGCGGCTCGAGGAAAAACTGTCCGGCTGCGGTGCCACGATCGAGCGCATCAGCGGATAGGCTCCCCGTCATTCTCGAAAATCTGAGGCTGTCATGCCCGGTCAACGCAAGCTGATTGCTCTGGACGCCGACGATCTTGCGGTAATCTCGGCCCATGTCCAGGACGCTGTCGTCCACGTCAGCGACATCATCTGGCGGCAGAGCGAGAAGCGGCTGGTGGTCGGCATGAACCGGCTCGACTGGGGCCAGGCCATTGCCGGCGGGGTCACCCCGCAGCGCCTGCTGGCGGCGCTACGGTTCGACCGGGTGCTGGCCTGCAAATCGCGCGACATCGACCTGGAGGGCCCTGCGGTGGCCCTTGAGCTACTCGGCATCGAGTTCCACCCGAGCGAGGCGCCCGGCGGCAGCGCGGTGCTGATATTCGCCAACGGCGGCGCGTTGCGGCTCGACGTCGAATGCCTCGAAGTCGAACTGGCCGACCTCGGGCCGGAGGATCTCGGCGCCAGCGGCGTGGACGAGGCGTCGGGGCTGGAGGCGTAAGTCTTCGTAGGGTGGGCAAAGGCGCTCTTGCGCCGTGCCCACCATCCACGCCCCGTGGTGGGCACGCCGAGGCGCGCGGAGCGCGCGCCAGCTTTGCCCACCCTACGAATCTGGCCGCGCGTATGGCCCGGGGTTGACGGCCCCCAACTGCCGCGCCATTGAGCAGGGGGCTCTGGCCGGCAGGGCCCCGCCGGGACACTTTTATGCCAATTCGCCTGACCACCCACAGCGCCGATTTCCCGTCGGCGTTTAACGCTTTCCTCAATGCCAAGCGCGAGGTCGCGGCCGATATCGAGACCGCCACCCGGGCCATCGTCGACGACGTCGCGCTGCGTGGCGACGCGGCGCTGCTCGAGGCCACCGAAAAGTTCGACCGTTTGAAGCTGGATGCTGCCGGCCTGCGCATCACCGCGGCCGAGATCGATGCCGCCGTTGCGGCCTGTGACCAAGAAACTCTCGACGCGCTGAAATTCGCCCGCGACCGCATCGAGCTGTTTCATGTCAGGCAGTTGCCGAAGGACGATCGCTTCACCGACGCGCTTGGCGTCGAGCTGGGCTGGCGCTGGAGCGCGATCGAAGCCGTCGGCCTTTATGTCCCCGGCGGCACCGCGGCCTATCCGTCGTCGGTGCTGATGAACGCGGTGCCGGCCAAGGTCGCCGGGGTGGACCGCGTGGTGATGGTGGTGCCGTCGCCGGACGGCCGGCTCAATCCGCTGGTGCTCGCCGCCGCGCATCTCGGCGGCGTCACCGAGATTTACCGCGTCGGCGGCGCGCAGGCGGTGGCCGCTTTGGCCTACGGCACCGAAACCATCGCGCCGGTGGCGAAAATCGTCGGCCCGGGCAACGCCTATGTGGCCGCCGCCAAGCGCCAGGTGTTCGGCAAGGTAGGCATCGACATGATTGCCGGCCCCTCCGAAGTGCTTGTTATCGCCGACCACACCGGCAATGCCGACTGGATCGCCGCCGACCTGCTTGCGCAGGCCGAGCACGACGCCAATGCGCAGTCGATCCTGATCACCGACAATGCGGCGCTCGCCGACGATGTGGAGCGTGCCGTGGAAGCCCAGCTCACCACGCTGCCGCGCGCGGACATCGCGCGCAAATCCTGGATCGACTACGGCGCCATCATCCTGGTGCAGACGCTGGACGAGGCCGTGACGCTGGCCAATGCGATTGCCGCCGAGCATCTGGAAATCATGACCGCCGACCCGGATGCGCTGTCGCTGCGGATTCGCAATGCCGGCGCGATTTTCCTGGGTCCGCATACGCCGGAGGCGATCGGCGACTATGTCGGCGGTTCCAACCACGTCTTGCCGACGGCGCGGTCCGCCCGTTTCTCCTCCGGGCTCGGGGTGCTTGACTTCATGAAGCGAACGTCGATCCTGAAATGCGGGCCGGACCAGCTACGGGCGCTGGGATCGGCTGCGATGACGCTGGGCAAGGCCGAAGGCCTCGATGCCCACGCCCGTTCCGTTGGATTGCGCCTTAACCTGCGATGAAGACAGCACCACCAGGGGATGACACCGACAACCGCATCGTGGCGGTGACGCTCGATGAGGAATCGATTGGCCGTTCCGGGCCGGATATCGAGCACGAGCGCGCGATCGCGATCTACGACCTCGTCGAGAAGAACCTGTTCGCGCCGGATGGCGCCGAGGCAGGTCCCTTTACGCTGCATATCGGCATCACCGGCAACCGGCTGATGTTCGACATTCGTCGTGAGGACGCCACGCCCGTGGTCGTGCACCTGCTGTCGCTGACGCCGTTCCGCCGCATCGTGAAGGACTACTTCATGATCTGCGACAGCTACTACCAGGCGATTCGCACCGCGACCCCGGACAAGATCGAGGCCATCGACATGGGTCGCCGCGGCATCCATGACGAGGGCTCGCACACGCTGATGGAGCGGCTCAAAGGCAAGGTCCGGATCGACTTCGAGACCGCGCGGCGGCTGTTCACGCTGATCTCCGTCCTTCACTGGAAGGGTTGACGACGCATGAGAGCGTTGACCGTCACCACAAGCTCGTCATTGCGAGGAGCGAAGCGACGCGGCAATCCAGAAGGCCGCACGCGCGGTCGGGGTTGCTTTGCCGCCAGCGGGAACGGCTAGGCGATGGCCGAGCCTCCGCGCGCACGCACGCCGCAGGCCGTGCTGTTCGCCTGCGGCCAGAACAGCATCCGCTCGGTGATGGCCGCCAGCCTTTTGCAGCAGATGTTTCCCCACGCGCTGTATGTGAAATCCGCCGGCGTGAAGAAGGGCGAGGTCGATCCGTTCGTCACCGCGGTGATGGCCGAACTCGGCCAGGACGTCTCCAAACACAAGCCGACCACCTTCGAGGAACTCGACGACTGGGAAGGCCTCAACTTCGATCTGATCATCACGCTGTCGCCGGAGGCGCACCACAAGGCGCTGGACCTGACCCGCACCGACGCGGCCGAGGTGGAATACTGGCCGACCCAGGACCCCTCCGGCGTCGAAGGCAACCGCGAGCAGAAACTCGCCGCGTATCGCGAAGTGCTGGACGGCCTGCTGCTGCGGATCAGGAAGCGGTTTTCGAAGGGTGGCGCGGCAAGCGGGTGAGATTGCGTTCCCCGGACGCAGAGCACCGCGCCGCGCCTTCGCGGCGTGGTGCTCCGCAGAGCCGGTGTCCCGGTTGCTGGTTAACCACCGGGATCCCGGATCTGCGCAGCGGCACAAGAGCGCCGCAGCGCGTCCGGGAAACCGACACCGAGATCGTAGGGTGGGTTAGCGCGAAGCGCGTAGCCCACCGCCTCTCCGCATCGCTGGGTGGTGGGTTACGGCGCAAGAGCGCCTAACCCACCCTACGCGCTCAGTCGATTTGCTCCGCGGGTGTTGCCCATCATCGAGCAGGGTGGGATAAGAGGTCTCAGTGCTCGTTGACCGCAGCACCGAGCTTGATCAGGCTCAGCGAGCGGTTCGCGGTCTCGCGCAGGCGGCAGTAGCTCGCGTCGCCCCGGTACATGCCGGGCTCGACTTTGTCGAAGACTGCGCAAAAGCGATCACGCGACGCGGCGAAAGTTATCTGCGAGTCCTTGACCGCCTTGATCACGTCGGCGAACCCGCCGGCCTGGACCTTCTTTAGCGCCTCATTGGTTTTTTGGGTCCAAATGGCGAGTTCGCGCGCCGCGCAGGCTCTCCATTTGGCGACGTCGTCTTTCACGCCCTCTGCCGCTTTGATGCAGGGGTCGGCGACGAGCCCGACGCACGCGCCGCCGAAACCGCCGGTTTTCTCCGCGGTCTTCAGGCAGGCATCGATTACTGTAACGTCGGCGGGCGCGGTGTCGTGGGCAAAAGCCATCGATGCGAGCGGGAGGTTTGCGGCGAGCATCGCGGCGGCAAGTATGAGCTTCATTGGAGATCCGCCTTTTTGGGTAATGGCAGAATGACATCTGGCTTAGCAAATCTGTTGTTCCCTCCGGGCTTATCGATCCACCAGTCGTAGAATTCGATGGAAGCATCGATCCAATCGGCAACTCTATTCCAGAGCTTGTAGATAGCTTTCTTCATGCGGATAGGTCGCTGATGCGGCTCTACTGGTTCAAGGCTGCGCGCTCTGTCACGTTCCTCGCTCAGGAGCGCGGGCTATGAGCATTCAATTCGCTCTCTCTTGACTATATTCCCATAGGGCCATATACCTACACCCGTCCCGCCCCACGAGAGGGGCGTTTCGCGATCGTCACGATCCGCGGGGCGGGATGCGGTGGACGCGGCAGCGTCGCGCCGCGGAGCGTGGCCAGGGCGCGAGCCCGGCGGAGGGATGCGCGCCTTGTACAAAGGGCGTGTCCGGAGGCCGGAGGAGGGTGAGGCCAGGCGCTGCGGCGGACGACGACGCTGTGCGGTACGGACCGGGGCGGAGATGCGCCCCATTCGTATCGCCTTGCGCGGCGGCCCAAGTCGTGTGGTCGCGACCGCAATCCGGCCGGCCCCCCAGCGCTGTCCAAATCCGGACGCCCCGGGGCCCCAAGGAGACGACGGCATCAGGTGATACGTCACCGCCGGGGAGAGCACGAAGCAAGCCGACAGCCCATCGCGTGCGGAACGCCGGACGAACCGGTGCTTTCGTGGTGACTCGCTCGTGTGCTTTTTACACTTTCGCACACGAGGCTGCGGACGCATCGGGCGTCCGGCGTTCCGCGCGCCCTCTTTCCGGAGAGGGTGCCAGGAAATAGGCAAAACTCGGGCGCTCCGGCGCCGCGAGATCGCGGGAGTCTGGCTGTGACCCAAGCTGTCATTCCGGGGCGCAGGCGGCGCCAGCCGCATGCGAACCCGGAATCCCGAGATGTTCAGCGCTGCGAGACTCCCATGTCGGGATTCCGGGTTCGCGACCGCCTGGCGGCGTTCGCGCCCCGGAATGACGGCCCCGGGGCCGGTTGCCGCGGCATGGCCCTTCCGATACGTTCCGCGCGCATTCCCGCCCTCGGATTGATCAAAACCCGCATGCTCGGCCGTCCCAAATTCGTTCTCGCTTCCGGCTCGCCCCGCCGCCTCAGCCTGCTCAACCAGGCCGGCATCGAGCCCGATGCGCTGCGTCCCGCCGATGTCGACGAGACCCCGAAGCGTGGCGAGCTGCCGCGCGCCTGCGCCAATCGGCTGGCGCGCGCCAAGGCCGAGGCCGCGCTGAAATCGGTGCAACTCGACGACGAATTGCGTGGCTCGTTCATCCTGGCCGCCGACACCGTGGTTGCGGTCGGCCGCCGTATCCTGCCCAAGGCGGAACTGGTCGATGAGGCCTCGCAGTGCCTGCGGCTGCTGTCCGGGCGCAATCACCGCGTCTACACCGCGGTGTGCATCGTGACCCCCAAGGAAAGCTTCCGGCAGCGCCTGATCGAAACCAAGGTGCGCTTCAAGCGGCTCAGCGAGGAAGACATCCAGACCTACATCGGCTCCGGCGAATGGCGCGGCAAAGCCGGCGGCTACGCCGTGCAGGGCATCGCTGGCTCGTTCGTGGTCAAGATGGTCGGCTCCTACACCAATATCGTCGGCCTGCCGCTGTACGAGACCGTGTCGCTGCTGGGAGGCGAGGGCTTCCCGATTCGATTCGGGTGGCTGAATGCCAGTTAAGCCCCCGGAACCCGCCCGGGCCGCGGAAAAACCCACTAGGCCGTGCCCGATCTGCGGCAAGCCGTCGGTCGTGGACGCCCGGCCGTTCTGCTCGGAACGCTGCCGCGACGTCGACCTGAACCGCTGGTTGTCGAATTCCTATGCGATTCCCGGCAAACCGGAAGACGACGACGACGCCGAATAGGCCGGCGCGGCCGCGCCGGCCTTCGCAGAACCGGCAATTTACCCTTGTTTTGACGACGGAATCCGCAATCGCTGCAATCGTCATCGAGCGGGTGGACAGGGCCCGTCAGCCTGCCTATAAACCGGCGCTCCCGGACTTGATCCGGAAGGCGCCCGGGTAGCTCAGTTGGTAGAGCATGCGACTGAAAATCGCAGTGTCGGTGGTTCGAACCCGCCCCCGGGCACCATTCAGCATTCAGCGCTGTCGTCGCATTCCCACCAGGTTTGAACGCCGTCGGTTGTCGTCACAGCCACAGCGCGGTGGCCCGCACACCCAGTTCTGGCAAAATAGTGCTGGAAAGCAACCCTAGATTGCTCGATATTTCGTAGCGCGAGAATGATTTTGGGAACGGATCGAGGCGGCAGGCCTCTCCATCTGGTTGGACTAAGATTTAAATCCAGAGTCGATTTGTTCCGATGTCAGGAGCGGACATGGGTCAGGACGAATATATCATCCTGCGCCGGGGAGGCTCGGCGAGGGCCAGGGGCAATCTGGATTGGCAGATGCGGGGCCTCGATAGCCTGGCGATGCGGGATGGGGGGCCGATCCGGGATCACCAGCATGAGGCGCCGCCCCAGCCCAACCTCACGGTTGCCTCCCTCAACGAAAATGAGGCTGCAGATCTGCAGCGCGACGATGACGTTCTTGCCTCCGCGCTCTCGATCCCGATTTCGCTGATCCGGCCCATGGCGGTCGGCGCCGGTGAAGATGCCCAAGCGGAGCAATCGGCCCGCGCCGCGGGCATCTCGTGGGGCGTGCAGGAAGTCGCTCCCCATGCCGGACCCGACGCCGGAGCCGCGACCACCGTGGCCGTGCTCGACACCGGCATCGATCCGACCCATCCGGCCTTCAACGGCGTCAACCTGACGCGGAAGAATTTTTCAAAGTCTCCCAACGAGGACGACGTGTTCGGCCACGGCACGCACTGCGCCGGGACGATCTTCGGTCGCGACGTGGACGGTGTGCGGATCGGCATTGCGCGCGGGGTGCGCAACGCGCTGATCGGAAAAATTCTCGACGACCGCGGCAGCGGCGGCACCGCCGATGTCGCCAGGGCGATGCAGTGGGCGAGCGATCAGGGCGCCCGCGTGATCTCGATGTCGCTTGGCATCGAATTCGGCAACCTCGTCAAATGGCTGGAGGAATCCGGCAAGCCGCCCGCCGAAGTATTGTCGCGGGCGCTGTCGGCGTATCGCGATTCCGTTCGTCTGTTCGATACCACGGTCCAGTCGCTCGGCGCCCAGGGCGTGATGGTGCGCGGAGGGGCGATCGTCGTCGCCGCCGCCGGAAATGAAAGCGCCAGGACGGCCGCCAGCCCGTACATCATCGATGTCAGCCTCCCCGCTGCGGCGGTGGGCATGATATCGGTGGGCGCCGTGGGCAAGGGTGCGGGCGGCTACAACATCGCATCGTTCTCGAATACCAATCCAATGCTTTGCGCCCCAGGCGTCGGGATCGTCTCTGCGAAATGCGGTGGTGGCCTTGCCGCCATGGACGGCACAAGCATGGCCGCTCCGCACGTGTCGGGCGCGGCGATCCTGTGGTCCGAACGGGTGGTTCAGGACAACCCACGCGCCAGTATAGAAATCGTGAAAGCCAAATTGATCGCGGGATGCAAGGCGACGGGATTTTCGCCGGCTGTGGCGGCAGGGGATCGAGGGGCCGGTCTGGTTCAGGCTCCGGCTTGATCGGCACTCCGGCCTTTCGCAACAGGACACCGTCCCCATTCAATCCGGCCGTCAGGTTCTACTCAGCGGCGCCCCGCTTGGCAGCCTGCGATCCGCTGCCGCGAGCATCGACGGGGTCGTTGGAGAGATAGGCCGCCAGCCGGATGCCTTCGTTCAGCAACGCCATTTTCAGGAGTTCGACGGTGGTGTCGGACCGGCACGCCTCCGCCACCTTGATCGCATGGAGGATAGTGGTCACCAGGCTGTCCTCGGTCGCCCTGCCTTCGATGACCCGAAGATGTATCAACGACATCTCACGCGCTCCGGCGTTGAGCGACCGTCTCGTCGAGCACCGAACTTTCGATGTTGACGGACTTGCGGACGCGCGACAGGCAATTCTCGCTGACGCTGAAAAACACGGCGATGACTGCTTCACCCGCGATCATCTGCGACAGCCCGAGCGGCTCGATCTCGAAGCCGAACCCCTGCAGGATCGGCAGTCGCAGCGGGCTGATCACCGACGTATAGCCGGAAAGGCCCTCCTCCAGGCCGTATTCCTGAATGGCGACCAACAGCTCGAAATAGTGTCGGCTGCGGCGTTCAGATTTGCGCATCGCAAAGCGCGTCAGTTCGAGTACGTCGCTGCGCTGCGGGATTGCGCCATCGACCAGCGTCGGGAATTGCTCGGTCAGCATATGCGGCAACACCGTCGGGCACAGCCGGAAACCGCCGGCCACGACATGGTGATCGTTTGCAGCAATCAGATAGGTGGCTGAAGCGTTGTCGTACTGGTCTTTTTCGTAGATGCCGTCCACCTCCAGGTCGGTCCAGCCGCGTTCCTGGACAAACACCTCATGCCGTAACCGGAATTGCCGCTCCATGAGATCGGCAAACTGGCGGCTGTTGCCGTTGTGAACGACCCTGATCATGAAAACACTCCTCACCTGCAATGGTGGGAGCATTCATGTCCGCCGGGCGGTCAACCATTCCGTGGGCAGGGTATTGACAAACTCAAAGAGCGATCTCGCCGTTGCGGATGGCCTCGGCGACCGCCTGGGCGCGGGTGTGGACGTTCAGTTTGTGCATGGCCATCGAGACCGTCTTGTTCACGGTGTCTTCCGAGATCTTGAGAATGGCGCTGGTGTCCCAAGCCGTCTTGCCGGCCGCGACCCAGCTCATCACCTCGCGCTCGCGTTGCGTCAGGATCGGGCGCCGGGCCGGCTGCCGCGACCGGATCACGACCAGGCGGTTCACCGCATACATCGTCACCAGTTCGATGGCCGCGCGCGCCTCGCTGGTATCATCGACGTCGCGCCCGGCCAGCGACACGCCGGCCTGATAGCCGTTGAGCCCGTGAACGGGCGTGCAGAGGCCGTGTTTGAGTCCATAGTCGGTGGCGGCGATCCGCATGATCTCATTGGCGATCGGCTCGGTCGCACTGGGCTGGATGTCGGACCATGCAAAGGATTCCGGACTCTGCCGAATCCGCGGTGCGACCGGATCGAAGGCATAGAAATTCGACTCCGCATATTGCTCGGCCCAGGACTTTGGCCAGGCCTTTAGCAACACCTTGTCGTCGAACGACTGTTTCGCGCCGGCCGAGGCCAGGAAGCAGATGTGGTCGTAGCCGAAGCTGCCGACCAGAGCGGAAATAACCGCACAAACGCCCGGGGTCGATTGGGCATCGCGGATTGCTTCGATAGCATCGAGAGCCGATCGAAAATGCATTCCTTTGAATGATGCCATCGACGCAGTCCTTTGCGGGAATAGTGCTGGCCCGGCTCTTCGGTCCTGGCCACCATAGTCGCTGGTATAATCTGGACAACCGTTTCCAGCCATGCAGCTGGATGGCGGACGTCGATTTGTGTGATGCGAGCAGAGTGCCGCGTGGTGGTCGAAGGCAGCTTCTCGCCCGGGGATAAGGTCAGGTCAGTGGCAATGCCCGAAGCTCGACGAGGACGAGTCTGGCCGACGTCGTAGATTCGACGCGAATGGCAGGCGATTGAGCGTCCAGCAACAAAGTATCGCGATACGCCAGGACTTCAAGGGTGGCGGCCACCTGTACGGATACGACGCCTTCCTCGACAAAAACCACGGTCGGCCCCAAAGGCGCCGGCAGCGTTCGAGCCCCGGCAAGATCGAAACGGCTGACGCTGTGCCGAAATGCCGTACGACGGGTCATGACGTTGAGGTCGACGATAGGGCCGCCGAGCAGGGTCGCGGCGGTGGGCACATCGCCGGCAAAGCCATGCGGTGCAGAACGGCGGTCCAGCCGGGCGACGGTAGAGCCCTGCACCGCAAGCTCGATGCCGTCACCGTCCAGCACCAGCAGAGTCCGGTCGATGCCGGGAAAGCGCGAGAATGGTCCATCGGCGGCGACGCGCGCCATGCTGATGCGCCAGTCGAAGCCATCGAGGCCTTCCGCGCCGGGCGACACCGCGATTTCCGTGGTCGATCCCAAGCCGTTCTTCCACGGCATGATTCGGTAGTCGGCTACGCGCAGGACCTGCATGGTGCGACTAGCCCAGGCTGGGCAGGTTGAGTCCATGCTCCCCAGCACAAGCGATCGCCGATTCATATCCGGCGTCGGCATGGCGCATCACGCCGGAGGCCGGGTCGTTCCACAGCACGCGTTCGATGCGCTTCGCCGCTTCCGGCGTGCCGTCGGCGACGATCACCATGCCGGCGTGTTGGGAAAAGCCCATGCCGACGCCGCCGCCGTGGTGCAGCGATACCCAGGTGGCGCCGGAGGCGCAGTTCAGCAGCGCGTTGAGCAGCGGCCAGTCGGAGACGGCATCGGAGCCGTCGCGCATCGCCTCGGTCTCGCGGTTGGGGCTGGCGACCGAGCCGGAATCCAGATGGTCGCGGCCGATCACGATCGGCCCCTTCAATTCGCCTGACGCCACCATCTCGTTGAAGGCGAGCCCGAGCCGGTGCCTGTCGCCGAGGCCGACCCAGCAGATCCGCGCCGGCAGGCCCTGGAACTGGATGCGCTCGCGCGCCATATCGAGCCAGTTCACCAGCGCCTTGTTGTCGGACAGGATCTCCTTCACCTTGGCGTCGGTCTTGTAGATGTCCTCGGGGTCGCCCGACAGCGCCACCCAGCGGAACGGGCCGATGCCGCGGCAGAACAGCGGGCGGATATAGGCCGGCACGAAGCCCGGGAAATCGAACGCGTTCTCGACGCCTTCTTCCTTGGCCATCTGCCGGATGTTGTTGCCGTAATCGACGGTCGGCACGCCCATCTTCTGGAAATCCAGCATGGCGCGGACATGCTCGCCCATCGATTTGCGCGACGCCTGTTCGACCGACTTCGGATCGGTCGTGCGCTTGTCTTCCCACTTGCTCAGGCTCCAGCCCTTCGGCAGGTAGCCGTTGATCGGGTCGTGCGCTGATGTCTGGTCGGTGACGACGTCCGGCCGCACGCCGCGGCGTACCAGTTCAGGGAAGATGTCGGCGGCGTTGCCGAGCACGCCGACCGAGATCGGCTTCCTGTCGGCCTTGGCGCGTTCGATGATGTCCAGCGCCTCGTCGAGGTCTTTCGCCTGCACATCGAGATAGCCGCTCTTCAGGCGCATCTCGATCCGGCTCGGCTGGCACTCCACCGCGAGGCACGACGCACCCGCCATGGTCGCCGCCAGCGGCTGCGCGCCGCCCATGCCGCCGAGGCCCGCGGTGAGGATCCAGCGCCCGGCGAGGTCACCATTGTAGTGCTGGCGGCCGATTTCGACGAAGGTCTCGTAAGTGCCCTGTACGATGCCTTGCGAGCCGATGTAGATCCACGAGCCCGCGGTCATCTGGCCGTACATCATCAGCCCCTTGCGATCGAGCTCGTTGAAGTGCACCCAGGTCGCCCAGCGCGGCACCAGATTGGAATTGGCGATCAGCACGCGCGGCGCATCCGCATGGGTACGAAACACGCCGACCGGCTTGCCCGACTGCACCAGCAACGTCTCGTCGCTTTCGAGCTTCTGCAACGACGCCACGATCTGGTCGAAACTTTCCCAGCTGCGCGCGGCGCGGCCGATGCCGCCATACACAACCAGCTCGTTGGGGTTCTCCGCCACCTCGGGATCGAGGTTGTTCATCAGCATGCGCAGCGGCGCTTCGGTGAGCCAGCTCTTGGCGGAGATTTCCATACCGCGCGGGCTGCGCACGATCCGGGCGTTCTTGCTGCGATCCATGATGGAAATCCCTAGTTCGAAAAATGCGTTGGCGACCGGCCGTGCCAGACGCGCGCGTGAAGCGGGTTGAAGCCGATCCGGTAGGCCAGTTCGGCGGGCTGCTCGATGTCCCAGATCGCGAGATCGCAGAATTTGCCGGCTTCGAGCGTGCCGATCTCATGGAGCTTGCCAAGGGCGCGGGCGGCTTCGCGCGTCACGCCGAGCAGGCATTCATCGACGGTGAGACGAAACAGGGTCGCGCCCATGTTCATGGCGAGCAGCAGCGAGGTCAGCGGCGAGGTGCCGGGATTGGAATCGGTGGCCAGCGCCAGATGGGTGCCGTGCTTGCGGAACAGCGCGATCGGCGGCGCCTGGGTTTCGCGCAGCGCATAGAAGGCGCCAGGCAGCACGACGGCGACGGTGCTGGCCCGGGTCAGCGCGATGACGCCGTCCTCGTCGGTGTGTTCGAGATGATCCGCCGACAGCGCGCCATGCTCGGCGGCGAGCCGCGCGCCGTGCAGGTTGGAAAGCTGGTCGGCATGCAGCTTGACCGGCAGGCCATGCGCCTTGGCTGCCGCAAAAACGCGAGCGGTTTGCGCCGGTGAAAACGCGATGCCTTCGCAGAACGCATCGACGGCATCGGCGAGGTTCAGCTTCGCGATGGCCGGCAGCATCTCGTTGCAGACGCGGTCGATATAGGCATCCTTGTCGCCATCCGCCTCCGGCGGCATCGCATGCGCACCGAGAAACGACGTGACCACGGATACCGCGCGCTCGCGGCCGAGTTGCCGCGCGGCGCGCAGGCAGCGGATCTCGGTGTCCTGATCGAGGCCATAGCCGGACTTGATCTCGATGGTGGTGACGCCTTCGGAGATCAGGTGATCGAGCCGCTTCAACCCGCTGGCCACGAGCTCCGCTTCGCTCGCCGCGCGTGTCGCCCTCATGCTGGAGGCAATGCCGCCACCGGCATGCGATATTTCCTCGTAGGTCGCACCATCCAGCCGCATCGCGAATTCGTTGGCGCGGTGGCCGCCGAAGATCAGATGCGTGTGGCAATCCACCAGGCCCGGCGTGATCCATCGACCGCCGCAGTTGATAGTCTCGGTTGCACGGGCATCGCCTGGAAGATCCGCCGCGGCGCCGGCGAACACGATGCGGCCATCCCTGGCCGCGACGCAGCCGTCCTCGACGATACCAAGGCCGGGTCGATCCGGCGCCATGGTGGTGAGGTGCGCATGGGTCCAGATGGTATCGAAGGGCATCGTGGCCTGCCGTTTTTTCGGGACGTCGTATGTCTATACATAACCAGCGGCGTATCTTATTGTCGAGCGTCTTTTGATCGCATCGAATGAGTGCCATGGGCGCGGAATCTTCTGCAAAACGGCTGTTCTTCCCCCATGCGCTGCTGCGCGGCGGCTGGGCGCGCGACGTCGTTCTGTCTATCGACAACGGCGTCATTACGGCGATTGCCGACAATGCGAGCAGCGCTGGCGCTGAAATCATCAGCGGCGTGGCGCTGCCCGGAATGCCCAATCTGCACAGCCACGCATTCCAGCGCGGCATGGCCGGCCTCACCGAAATCCGCGGTGCCACCGAAGACACTTTCTGGACCTGGCGGCAGCTAATGTACCGCTTTCTCGATGCGTTGACGCCCGACGACGTCGAAGCCATCGCGGCGCTTGCCTATGCGGAAATGCTCGAGTCCGGCTTTACATCCGTGGCGGAATTTCACTATCTGCATCACGACGAGAACGGCCGGCCCTATGCCAATCTCGGCGAGATGGCCGGGCGCATCGCCGCGGCGGCCGGCGAAACCGGTATCGGACTGACGTTGCTGCCGTCGTTCTACAATTTCAGCTCGTTCGGCGGCGAGGCCACGCTGCATGGCCAGCGCCGCTTCGCCAATGATCCGGCCCGATTTCTGTCGCTGCTGGAGAAATCCCGCGAGGCCATCAAGTCTCTGGAGGATGCCGCCGTCGGCATTGCGCCGCATTCGCTGCGCGCGATTACGCCGGAGACCTTGAATGAGGTGCTGGCTGCGTTCCCGCAGGGGCCGGTGCACATTCACGTCGCCGAGCAGGTCAAGGAAGTCAGCGACTGCGTCGCGTGGTCCGGCCAGGCGCCGGTGGCTTGGCTGCTCGATCACATGCCAGTGGACCGCCGCTGGGTGCTGATCCACGCCACCCATATGACGCCGCAGGAAGCCGCCGGGACGGCGGCGTCGGGCGCTGTCATCGGGCTGTGCCCGCTCACCGAAGCCAGCCTCGGTGACGGCATTTTCGAAGGCCCGCAATTTCTTCAAGCCGGCGGAAGCTTCGGCATCGGCACGGATTCCAATATCGAAATCACGGCGCCGGGCGAATTGAAGCAGCTCGAATACAGCCAGCGCCTGCATTATCGCATCCGCAACGCGGTGGCACGCCGCGAGGGCGAGTCCACCGGTCGCGCGCTCTACGAGCACGCGCTGGCCGGCGGCGCGCAAGCCATGGGCCGTGCGGTGGGGTTATTGGCCGTGGGCCAGCGCGCCGATATCGTGGTGCTCGACGCCGCGCACCCCGATCTGGCGGCCGTCAGCGGTGATCGCTGGCTCGATGCCTACACCTTCGTCGTTGGAAAGTCGGCGATATCGGGCGTCTGGGTCGGCGGCAGGCAGGTCGTCGAAGCGGGGCGCCACCTGCAGCGTCCGTCCATCGTGGCGCGCTATCAGCGCACCATGCAGCGACTGGTCGGCCTGTGATGGCGACGGCGCGTGCAAGCAAAGCCGCAGCACCGCCGCAGGCGCTTTATCAGCGCATCCGCGCCGATCTCGAAGAGGAGATCATGTCCGGCCGCTGGCCGCCCGGTCATCGCATTCCGTTCGAGCACGAACTGGTCGATACCTACAATTGTTCGCGCATGACCGTAAACAAGGTGCTGTCGGGCCTCGCCGATGCCGGTGTCATCGAGCGCAAGCGCCGCGTCGGCAGTTTTGTCGCGCGGCCGCTGGTGCAATCGGCGGTGCTGCACATTCCCGACATCCAGGCCGAGATCGCCAAGCGCGGCGAGAGCTACGCTTACGAATTGCTGGCGCGCAAGCGCCGCGCGGCAACCAAGGACGATCTGGATCGCCTCGGTCTCAAGGCGGGGTGCAACGTGCTGGCGCTGCGTTGCCGGCATATCGCGAAAGGGCTCCCGTTCGCACTGGAAGAGCGGTTGATCAATCTCGACGTCGTGCCGGATGCTTCGGACATCGACTTCAAGCGGGTGCCGCCCGGGACATGGCTGCTCGGCCATGTGCCATGGAACGAGGCCGAACACCAGATCACCGCCTGCCTCGCTGACGATTCCGTGCTGAAAGCCCTGGCGCTGAGGCCGCCGGCGGCGTGTCTGGTGGTCGAACGGCGCACCTGGCGCAAGCGCAAGATCATCACTTCAGTTCGCGTCAGCTATCCGAGCGAGCTGTATCAACTCACCGCACGTTTCACGCCGGCGGCGCGATCATGGCGATGAGCAGGCCCCGATACGACCTGCGACTACCAAGTCGCAGAATTGACTCTGGCAATCCGCCATGCTGCCATGCAGTATAATTTCACACTCTGCTGAGGAGAGCGCGTCATGAAGTTACTCGGAATTCCCGCCGTTGCGATGCTCGCGGCGCTGGTCGCGACGCCCGCTGCGGCGCAGACCAAGGTGACCATCGCGATCTCCGGATGGACCGGCTTCGCGCCACTGACCCTCGCCAAGGAAGCCGGCATCTTCGCGAAGAACGGCCTCGACGTCACCATCAAGAAAGTCCCGCAGGCCAGCCGCCATCTCGCGATCGCTTCCGGCGACGTGCAGTGCGCCGCCACGACGGTGGAAACCTGGATCGTCTGGAACGCCAATGGCGTCGCCACCACGCAGTTATTCCAGCTCGACAAGTCCTACGGCGCCGACGGCATGGTGGTTCGTTCCGGCACCGCGGCGATCAAGGATCTCAAGGGCAAGACCGTCGCCGCCTCGGCGCCCGGCACCGCGCCGTATTTCACCCTCGCCTGGTTTCTGAAGAAGAACGGCATGTCGGTGAAGGACGTCACCGTGGTCAACATGGATCCCGGCCCCGCCGCGCAGGCCTTCATCGCCGGGCAGAACGATGCCGCGATGACCTATGAGCCCTATCTCTCCGCGGTGCGCGAGAAGCCGGAAGCCGGCAAAATCATCGCGACCACGCTGGACTATCCGATGATCATGGATACCTTCGGCTGCACGCCGAAGTTCATCGCGGACAATGAAGCCGCGGTGAAGGCGCTGACCAAGAGCTACTTCGAAGCCGTCGATATGATCAAGGCCGACCAGGCCAAGTCTTACGAGATCATGGGCGCCGACGTGAAGCAGACCGGCGAAGCGTTCGGCAAGTCCGCCGCCTATCTGCGTTGGCAGGGTCAGGAAGAGAACAAGAAGTTCTTCGCCGGCGACTTCCAGGCGTTCTCCAAGGAAGCCGCCGCGCTGCTGCTGGAAATCGGCATCATCAAGGAAATCCCCGATCTGACCAAGATCGTCGATACCCGCTTCATTCAGTAACGCCTCACTGTCGCTTCCGTCATTGCGACGAGCGAAGCGACGCGGAAATCCAGAGGGCCACACGCGCAGTCTGGATTGCTTCGTCGCAAAGGCCTCCTCGCAATGACGACCATGGGCATCAATAATTCATGAAACCGCTCGCCCCAATTTCGTCTTCCGCGCGCGTCGTGCTCGGCATTTCGTTTTTCATCCTGTTCGTCGCGGCCTGGTCCTATGCGACGTTCGGCGGCTTCGTCTCGAAGACCTTCCTCGCCAATCCCCTGACCATGCTGCGCGACGGCTGGTGGCTGCTGACGACGCAGGGCTTTCTGTTCGATATCGGCATGACGATCTGGCGGGTGATTGGCGGCTTCGTGCTGGCGGCGCTGCTGGCGGTGCCGATCGGCATCCTGATGGGGGCCTACAAGCCGATCGAGGCGTTCCTCGAACCCTTCGTCTCGTTCGCGCGCTATCTGCCGGCATCCGCCTTCATTCCGCTGCTGATCCTGTGGGCCGGCATCGGCGAGTTGCAGAAGCTGCTGGTGATCTTCATCGGTTCGGTATTTCAGTTGATTCTGATGGTCGCCGTGACCGTCGGCAGCGTGCGCCGCGATCTGGTCGAGGCATCGCTGACGCTGGGCGCGCGCGATGCCGGCGTGCTGAAGCGGGTGCTGATCCCGTCGGCGGCGCCGGGTATCGCGGAAATTCTGCGTCTGGTGCTCGGTTGGGCCTGGACCTACGTCATCGTCGCCGAGCTGATCGGCTCATCGTCGGGCATCGGCCACATGATCATCGACAGTCAGGCGCTGCTGGCCACCGGCCAGATCATCTTCGGCATCATCGTGATCGGCATCATCGGTCTGATCTCCGACTACGCTTTCAAGGCGGCGAACCGTGCGATGTTCCCGTGGAGTCTGATTTGAGCAAGCTGGTCATTGAGAACGTCTCGCGCATTTTTCCCGCGGTGGGCGGCGGCACGCCGACGCGCGCGCTTGAGCCGACCAACCTCTGCGTGGCCGACAACGACTTCGTCACCATCCTCGGCCCGTCCGGCTGCGGCAAATCGACCTTGCTGCGCATGGTCGCCGGGCTGGACAGGCCGACCACCGGCCGCATCCTGCTCGACGGACGCGCGATCACCGGCCCCGGTGCGGATCGCGGCATGGTGTTCCAGTCCTACACGCTGTTTCCCTGGCTCACGGTCTCGGAAAATATCTCCTTCGGCCTGCGCGAACGCGGCATCAGCCCGCGCGAGCGCAACGCCATCGCCGGCGAGTGGCTCGACAAGGTCGGCCTCACCAGCTTCGCCAATCATTTCCCGAAGCAATTGTCCGGCGGCATGCAGCAGCGCACGGCGATCGCGCGCGCGCTGGCTAACAGCCCGGAAATCCTGCTGCTCGACGAGCCCTTTGGCGCGCTTGATAACCAGACCCGGGCCTTGATGCAGGAGTTGTTGCTCGGCATCTGGGAGCGCGAGCGCAAGACGGTGATCTTCGTCACCCACGACATCGAGGAAGCAGTGTTCCTCGCCTCCCGTGTGGTGGTGATGTCGGCGCGTCCCGGCCGTATCAAGGCCGACGTCGCGGTCGATCTGCCGCATCCGCGGCACTACACGATCAAGACCAGCCCGGAGTTTTCGGCGCTCAAGGCAAGGCTGACCGAAGAGATCCGCGTCGAGGCCGTACTGGCGGCGGAAGTGCACTAGGGCGGCTTCGTTCTCGTGCCGCAAAGGCCGGACTAAGCCGTACAGCAATCTGTCGATACCGCCCGGACGGTCAGTCTGCCTTGCGGCCGCCGTCGGTCCGATCGCGCACGATCTTGAACACGCCGTGGGCGGTAGCGACGATACGATCGTCCACCTTCACCTCGGTGCTCATGAAGATCAGGCTCCTGGTGGTCCGCAGTGCCTTCGGTCGCGAGATCATCAGTTCGCCGATCCGTGCCGCATCGACGAAGTAGGTATCCATCTGCACGGTGGCCAATGCGTCCGCGCCGGAGATCGCGCGTGCGGTCATGCCACAACTGCGGTCCGCCAGCGTCATCAACACGCCGCCCTGCACGACGCCACGGCGGTTGCGATGCTTGTCCTGGCCGTGGATGGCGAATTCGTGCGTATCTTCCACCACGCGGTGCCAGACCGGCCCGACCAGGTGGATGAAGCCGTCGTCGTCCATGATCGACCAGCCGGCGGCTTCGAGTTCGGCGCGTGCCGCGTCAGTCATGCAGTGTCCTTCAGAGATCGGTATGAGCGGCCCGTCATACAAAAGCAGCGGGCGGGTGCCTAGTGCAGCCACCGCGCGGCTCGTATACTCGGCGTCGATGAAGCACCCGTTCAATGCCGCCACGCGGCAAATGATCGCCGCGCGCGGCGCGACCTTTGCGCGGCTCGGCGCCGGTGCGGCCGTGCCCGGATTGAAGCGTGCGGCGGTGGCGATCGTGCTGGCCGAGGCATCCGATGCGCGGGATACCGCTCTGTTGCTGACGTTGCGCGCCTCGGGCCTGCGCGCCCACAGCAGCCAGTGGGCGTTGCCCGGCGGGCGCTGCGATCCCGGCGAGACCCCGGTCGAGGCCGCGTTGCGCGAGTTGCACGAAGAACTCGGGCTGCATCTCGCATCGGCCGACGTGATCGGCATCCTCGACGACTATCCGACGCGCTCGGGGTATCTGATCACGCCGGTGATGATGTGGGCGCCGCCCGGCACTCGGCCGGTCCCCAATCCCGACGAGGTCGCCTCAGTGCACCGCATAGCGCTGTCGGAGATCGCACGCGTCGGCGCCTTCGACTTCGTGGCGATCCCCGAAAGCCATCGCCGCGTGGTCCGCTATGACCATCTCGGCCAGTTCATCCATGCGCCCACGGCGGCGCTGATCTACCAGTTCAGCGAACTGCTCGCCGGCCGCGAAACCCGGGTCGCGGACCTGGAACAGCCGGTATTCGCCTGGAAATGACGGGTGCGCGGGCCGCGGCCTGGCGCGGCGGCGCCCGCGACACCACGTCGTAGCAGTTCATCCGCGCGCGAAAATCCGGAAAGCCGTTGCAATCCGGCGACTCGGCCGACGCTGCCGAGGTCATGCCAGCGAATGCCGCGACCAGCATTGGAAACACATTCTTCACCATGCTGCTCCAAGGTCTTGAGACGAGAACATAGTTTTACCGCGCATTCAGGCCACGACGGGCGGCGTTCCGTCCGGCCACTGCATTCGTTTTGCGCTTCGCGCCAGCCCGACAGGTCTCATGTTTTACCCGCTTCGTCCGCTGCTTGCCTCGATTCCCCTCGCCTTGCTGCTGATGGCGCCGCAGGCCATGGCGCTGGATTCCTCCGCGCTGCCGGCCGGCGTCGCCGATGCCATGGCGCAAGGCGCATCGCCGCAGGCGATTGCCGAATACCGCCGCAAGCTGGCGGAATATGAGGAGGCCCGTACCGCCTTCGATGCCGAGGCCAAGCCGTACTGGAACGCCATCTATGAGCGGCGCAAGGTCCGCAATGCAAAGCGCCGCGATCGCGTGGCGATCACGCTCGACGACTACGTGCTGGAACAGGCGCCGCTCTATGACGGGCCGAAGCGGCCGTCCAATCCCGAGCCCGACGAGGGCACCCCGCGCTCCCGCAAGGAACTGCCGGTGGTGGCCGATTTCATCAGCGCCGCGCAGCAGCACTTCCAGTTCACGCCGCAGCGGGTCAGCGAAACGGAATTCAAGCGCGCCTATGCCCGCGCGGTATTGGCATCCGGCCTGACGCGCGAGCAGGCGGTGCGGGTCTATTCGTTCGAGACCGGCGGCAATGGCGGCTACGACATGCAGTCTGGCCTCAGCGCTTCGCGGCCGGGCTCGCGCGCGATCTCCACCGCGATCGGCTACAACCAGTTGCTTACCACCAACAGCGTCGAGCTGGTCGCCGAGCAGGGCCACCAGATATTAAAGGTGCTGACCGACAAGGCTGCGCAACTCTCCGGCCCGCCGCGCCAGGCAATGGAACGCAAGATCGCGGTGTTCAAGCGAATGTATGCGTTTACCCGGACCGTGCCGGACACCTGGAGCGACCACGAAAAGCTGGCCGCCACGCCGCAGGGCTGGGCCGTGCATGCGATGGTGCTGGATATCGATGTCGGCCCGCAGCTCCAGGTCCACAAGCTGCTGACTTCGGTAATCTTCGCCCGCGACAAGGGCTTCAACCGGCCGCTCAGCGCCGCCGAACTGGAGATGATGAATCTGACGGGCGACGGCACCGGGCTGGACATGGTGACGATGCCGCCCGGCATGCGCGAGCAGGTGCCGACGGCGAACTTCTTCCAGCGCGGCGGCTATGAGCGCAACCCTGTGGCGATCCGCCACAACACGGTGGCGAAGCTGCTGGCGATCACGAATAATCGGATGGACAGCAACAGCAATTTGCCGGGCGCGAAGGAACTGGCGGCGGCGTTTTAATAGTAGTGATGCACCGGCAGTGAGGTGGGCTCTTCTTCCTTCTCCCCTGGTGGGAGAAGGTGGCCGCGCGAAGCGCGGTCGGATGAGGGGTTACTAGGCTCGGAGGTTGTGGCACCCCTCACCCGTCTCGAACCGCTACGCGGTTCGATCTACCCTCTCCCCTTGGGGGAGAGGGACGTCCGCGTTTCGCTACTTACGTATTCCCGAAATCGTCGCCCGGGGTCACCGGTGCGGCGGCCGCGCCTTCGGGACGCGCGCTGTGCGGGCGGCGGCGGCGACGCGGCGGGAAGCGTTCGCCGGCGGCGGCATCGAACGGCGCCGGGCCGTTCACCACAGGCTGCGGGCCGGTGATGAAGGACGGCAGCCGGTCGACGCTGTCGCTGATCGGCATCGCCGGCTGGGGCTGCGGCTGAAACTGCGGCTGCGGTTGATGCTGCGGACGCGGTTCGCGATGATGGTTATCGCGCGGCGCATTGTTGTCGCGCGGCTCGCGCGGCTGATACTGCGGATTCTCGCGCGGCTGGTAGGGCTGGCTGTCACGCTGCTGCTGTTCGCGCGGCGGCTGCGGATCGCGCGGCACGAAAGGCTGCGGCTGCACCGGCACGAAGCCCGGCTCCGCGCCGAAGTTCGAGAACGTCTCACCGTCATCGTCGCCATCCTCGGACGGCATTTCGTTTTCGGTGCGCGGCTGCGGCTGGTTCTGGCGGAACTGCTCCTGGGCGGCGGCGATCAAGCGGAAGTAATGTTCAGCGTGCTGATAGTAGTTCTCGGCGGCGACCGGATCACCGGAAGAGCGCGCGTCGCGCGCCAGCTGCACGTACTTTTCGGCGACATGGGAGGCGGTGCCGCGGATCTTGATATCGGGGCCGTTCGATTCGAACACCCGGGTCATCGGATTCTGGCCGCGACGGTTATTGTTGTTATTGCTGTTGTTGTTGCCGCCGCCGTTATTGCTGCTGCGGTTGTTGTTATTCCGCATCCGCTTGTTGTTGTTATTCTGACCGTTTCTCATGTCTCGCCTTTATTACCGATCCAGGATTGTCGCAGAGATTGTCGTCGTCAAAAGTTCGCTGATGTCACAGAGGTTTTGCGCGATTCGGGCCGCGCCATGCGCCCGTGTCGCCATGCAGATCGTCGCTGCACCGGTTTGCCGTCGTTCGCGTTCAACAAACACGCGTTCCCCAACCGCCGGCCGACGTCGTCGGCCGGACCAAATCATTCAACCCGCCGAAACAGGGCCAGGCTTTTGTGCGTGATTTCCGAAGCGCAATATCAGGCTTTCGTTCGCTTTGCGGTCGCAAGCAGCGCAGCTCTCAGCCATCGCGCTTAATCGGACCTGCCTGTTGGAACCTCACCCGGACGGGCTCTCTCTCGAGAATTCTGGCTTCCAGCCGTCAAACGACGGGGCGAACCAACCCTGAACCGATGTTATGACCGGAAGGTAGTCTCTCCCCGGGGATATTCCAAGCGGTTTTTTCGGGCCAATCGGGCTTTATCCGGCCAGTTTGCGCCCGGTTACCGCCCGCCGAATGCCCGAAAGGTCAGTTCTGGCCGCGCCTTGCAAGACCAGCCCGGCCGCCGTCATCAGGGCTGCGACGTCTTCGCTCTGGTCGTGGCCGACCTCAACCACCAGCCACCCGCCGGACCCCAGCCGCCGCGCCGCTTGCGGCGCGATGATGCGGTAGGCGTCGAGCCCGTCATCGCCGCCATCCAGCGCCCGAAGCGGATCGTGGTCGCGCACCTCGGTGGCCAGATCGGCGATTTCCGCAGAGCGGATATAGGGCGGGTTGGACACGATCAGATCGAGGCCGCCGGCCAGCGCCGACGCGTAGTCGCAGGCAACGAATGCGGCGCGGTTCGCGAAGCCGAGATCGATAGCGTTGCGGCGGGCGGTCTGCAGTGCCGCAAGGTTGATATCGGTGCCAATGCCGCTGGCATTCCACAGCTCCGATAGCAGCGCCAGCAGGATCGCGCCGGAGCCGGTGCCGAGATCGGCAATGCGCAACGCGTCGTGTCGGCGGTTGTCGGCATCGATATGCGCGAGGGCAGCTTCGACGATGGTCTCCGTATCCGCCCGCGGCACCAGCGTATCGGCCGAAAGCGCCAGCGACAGGCCCCAGAATTCCTTGACGCCAAGGATGCGCGCAATCGGCTCGCCGGCGATGCGACGGTCGGCGAGATGTTCGAGGCGTGCGGCTTCCCCGTCGGTAAGGATGCGTTTGGCAGCGATCATCAGGCCGGTGAGTTCGAGGTTGAGTACCGCGCCGACCAGCATCCGCGCGTCGAGGTCGGGGGAGTCGATATCGTGCGCGTGCAACCGTGCCGAGAGAGTGCGGCGCGCGGTTTCGACGTTTTGTCCGGCGAAGGAATCAGCCACGCGCGCCGCTCACGCGTTACCCTGCGCGGCGAGCTGCGCGGCCTGATGCTCCGTGGTCAGCGCATCGACCAGTTCACCCAGCGCTTCACCGGCGATCACCTGCGGCAGCTTATAGAGCGTCAGGTTGATGCGGTGGTCGGTGACGCGGCCCTGCGGGAAATTATAGGTGCGGATCCGCTCGGAGCGGTCGCCGGAGCCGACCTTCTCCTTGCGCTCGGCCGAGCGCACCGAATCGATGCGCTGCTGTTCTGCGTCGTAGATGCGCGAACGCAGGATGTTCATCGCCGAGGCGCGGTTCTTGTGCTGCGAACGGCTGTCCTGCATCATCACCTGCAGGCCGGTGGGGATATGGGTGATGCGGATCGCCGATTCGGTCTTGTTGACGTGCTGGCCGCCGGCGCCCTGCGCGCGCATGGTCTCGATCCGCAGGTCGTCGTCCTTGATCACCACGTCGACTTCCTCGACCTCCGGCAGCACCGCCACCGTCGCCGCGGAGGTGTGGATGCGGCCCTGGGTCTCGGTGTCGGGCACGCGCTGCACGCGGTGCACGCCGGATTCGAACTTCAATTTGGCGAAGGCGCCGCGGCCCTGCACCTCAACGATGATTTCCTTGTAGCCGCCCATGGTGCCCTCGGAGGTGGAGACCACTTCCACCTTCCAGCCCTGCAGGGCGGCGAAGCGCTCGTACATCCGGAACAGGTCGCCGGCGAACAACGAGGCCTCGTCGCCGCCGGTGCCGGCGCGGATTTCCAGCACCACGTTGCGCTCGTCCATCGCATCCTTCGGCAGCAGCGCGACGCGGATTTCCTGCGCCAGTTCGAGCGCGCGGGCTTCCAGCGCCGGCCGCTCGGCCTCCGCCATCTCGCGCATCTCGGCGTCGGTGGACGCATCGGCGATCATCGCGTCGATCTCGGCGATCTCCCTGGTCGCCGTGCGATAGGTCTTCACCGCGTCGATCAGCGGATTGAGCTCGGCGAATTCGCGCGTCATCTTGACGTAGTTTTCGCCGCTCATCTGGCTCTGCAGCTGGGATTCCAGCGAGGCGTGATGCGCCAGCAGGATGTCGAGTTTGGCTTCGGGCAGAATGGACATGGTGTGGTCTCGGGGATCGCGGAAGGAAAGGGCAGGTCGTACGGGGCAAGGCCTTGCGAAAAGAGCCTCGCTACAACGACAGCCCCTCGGCCTCCGCGAATTGCTTCAGCTTCTCCCGGATCGACACGCTGCCGGAGGGGGCCGCGAGCAGCGGCTCCATCATCGCGGTGGCCTTGGCCGCGTCGAGATCGAGGATCATCGCCTTGACCGGGCCATGGGCGGTGGCAGACAGCGATAGCGAGCGGTAGCCGAGCGCGATCAGCGCCAGCGCGCCGAGCGGCTGCGACGCCATCTCGCCGCACAGCGAGGCATGCTTCTTGGCCGCGTTGGCCTTCTGCACGATCTCGCGCAGCGCGCGCAGGATCGGCGCCGACAACGTGTCGAAACGGTCCGAGACTTTCGCATTTCCGCGATCGACCGCGAACAGGAACTGGAACAGGTCGTTGGAGCCCACCGAGACGAAGTCCACCTTCTTCAGGAGTTCGTCCATCTGGTAGAGCAGGGCCGGGACCTCGACCATGGTGCCGACGTCGATCCGCTCCGGCAGCGCGTGGCCGTGCTGGCGCAGATAGGTGAGTTCGCGCTCGATAATGCTCTTGGCCTGGTCGAATTCCGCGACTTCCGAAATCATCGGGAACATGATGCGCAATGCACGGCCGCCGCCGGCGCGCAGCAGCGCGCGGATCTGGCCGCGCAGCAGGCCGGGCCGGTCTAGGCCGAGGCGAATCGCGCGCCAGCCCAGCGCCGGGTTCTCCTCGCTGATCGCCTCCATGTAGGGCAGCGCCTTGTCGCCGCCGATATCCAGCGTGCGGAACGTCACCGGCTTCGAGCCCGCGGCGTCGAGCACGGCGCGGTACAGCGCGAGCTGGTCGCTGGAGCGCGGCAGGCTTTCGCCGACCATGAACTGCAACTCGGTGCGGAACAGGCCAATGCCGGCCGAGCCGGTGTCCTCGATATGCGGCAGGTCGATGATCAGGCCGGCATTGATCATCAGATCGACGTGCTGGCCGTCCTTGGTGATGCAGGGCTTGTCGCGCAGCGCGGAATACTGCGCCTGGCGGCGGGCGCGAAACCGCACCCGCTCGGCGTAGGCGGCTTCGATCTCGGCCGACGGCCGGATGTAGATCGAGCCAGAGGTGCCATCGACGATGATGGCGTCGCCGGGGTCGGCGATGCCCGGTGCGTTGGCGACTTCGCCGATCGCGGGAATGCCGAGCGCGCGCGCCACGATGGAGACGTGGGAATTCGCGGTGCCTTCTTCCAGCACCAGCCCGCGCAGCTTCTTGCGGTCGTAGTCGAGCAGCGCCGCTGGGCCCATGGCGCGGGCGATCAGGATGGCGTTGTCGGGCATCTGCTCGCGCGACGGCGCATGGTCCTTGCCGACCAGTTGCCGCATCAGGCGATGGCCGAGGTCTTCGAGGTCGTGCAGCCGGTCGCGCAGATAGGGATCGGTGGAGCGCAGCATGCGGGCGCGGGTGTCGGACTGCACGCGCTCGACGGCGGCCTCGGCGGTAAGGCCCGTGGCCACGGCTTCGTGCAGTCGGTGCGACCAGCCGTGGTCGTTGGCGAACATCCGGTAGGCTTCGAGCACGTCGCGGTGCTCGCCGCCTTCGGCGACGTCGCCGCGCTCCAGCATGCGGTCGAGGTCGGCGCGCAGTTTCGCGAGCGCCACATCGAGCCGCTTGATTTCCTTTGGCAGATCTTCAGCGATGTAATTGGTGATCACGACGCGCGGCTCGTGCAACACCACATGGCCGAGCGCAATGCCGTCCGACAGGATAGCGCCAGTCTGGTGCAGCGAATGCCGCGCCGCGGGCTCGGCGCCGGGCTGTGCCAGTGCCGAGAGTTCGCCCGAGGCGATCATTTCCGCCAGCACCATGGCGGTGGTCTGCAGCGCCTCGACTTCTTCCTCGACATAAGTGCGCTTGGCGCGGTTCTGCACCACCAGCACGCCCAGCGTATTGCCGGCGCGCAGGATCGGCACGCCCAAGAACGAGTGGTAGATTTCTTCGCCGGTCTCCGGGCGGAACGAGAACGCCGGATGGCTCTGGGCGTCGTTGAGGTTCAGCGGCGTGGCTTCCGAGGACACCAGGCCGACCAGGCCCTCATGGGCACTCAGCACGGTACGATGGACGGCGTCGCGGTTGAGGCCTTCGGTGGCGTAGAGCTCGAGGGTGTTATCGACGCGCAGCACATAGGTCGAGCAGACCTCCGCCACCATATTGGCAGCGATCAGCACCACGATCTTGTCGAGGCGCTCCTGGGCGGAGACCTGCTCCGCCATGGTTTCGCGGAGCCGTCTCAGCAAGACGCGGGGGCCACCCGACGCGCTCCGCATGTGCCGACCCCTCCCCGCAAAGCTGGCGCCGACAGATTTCGTGCGCCAGCACTAAGCCTCAGTAAAACAATAGAATTTCTGCTTCCACGCCACAAGCGGCGTAAAAGCGGACCGAATCAGATTGTCCGAAACGGCGCCACCAGTCGCAATGGCGGCCCATCAAGGCCGTATAGCGAATTGGCGCTGGTTTTGCCAAGCAAAACGCCTGCCAT
>NZ_JAQGJD010000219.1 GCF_028290785.1 Tardiphaga sp.
TGCAGGCGCGCCTGATCGAGGGCTTCGAGAACTACGACCTCGCCCACGCGCCGCTGCGCGCGGCGGACGCGCCGCCGGCGGATGCGCAGTTGCTGATCGACGTCCGGCGGTTCGACATCGCGCTGGAGGGCGAACCGACAGCCGAAATCGCGCTTTCCGCCCGGATCCTCGACAAGGACGGAAAGGTCGTGGCGTCGCATCTGTTCGAGCAGCGTCAGAAGCTCGACAAGCTCGAGCCTGTGGCAGCCGTTGCCGCTTTCAACGAGGTGTTCGGACGTATCTCGGCTGAGGTCACTGCTTGGACGGCGGCAGCGCTGTAATCACGTAACGTGTGGCGCAACGCGCGCGCTATTCCAGCGTTTTCAGGTAAGCCAGCAGGTCGTTGATCTGGTCGGGATCGAGCCGAAATTCCGGCATCGTCGGATGACCGGTCACGATCCCCTCCGCCAGTGCTTCGGCGAGCATTTCGATAGGGTAGCGCGTGTGTAGCGTCCTGAATGGCGGCGCGATTTTCAGCGGGCTCTGCGTCACATGGTCGATGGAATGGCATTTTGAGCAGTTGTTCAAAGCGAAGGTCTTGCCGCGCTGCTCGGCAGGCGAGGCCGCCAGAGCCGGCGACATCAAAACCATGGCGACCGCAATCTGATTCAATAAATATCGGGTCATTCCGGCAGCGCCCTTCAACATGAATCCATATAGCTAGCACGCACCGCGCTGCGCCGCCTTGATTTGCATCAAGCCCCCCGGGGCGCCGGCACTCCCGAATTTGCGCATTTTTGATTTCGATCAAGTCGCCCATGGCGCGGTCGTGGTCAAAAAGCGACAGATTTGGGGAAAACCGACATGCAGCCAAACAACGACGTCAAGTGGATGACCGCCGGCGAGTCCGGCCTGGCCGGGCTTTTCACCTTGGCCGTGTTCCTGTGCATCATCGCGGTCGCCAAGGCGGAGGATGCGCCGTTCGCCTTTCATGCGACCCTTGCCGGTTTCGCAAGCCTTGCCGCGGTGTTCGCGATCTTCAATCGCTATTTCGATCGCGCGTCGTTGCCGCCGCAGGAGATCAATGGGCGACCCAACTACAATTTCGGGCCCATCAAGTTCGCTTCCTTCATGGCGATGTTCTGGGGCATCGCCGGGTTTACCGTCGGGCTGCTGATCGCGCTGCAGCTGGCGTGGCCGGCACTCAATTTCGATCTGCCCTGGACCACCTTCGGCCGGCTGCGACCGCTGCACACCTCCGCGGTAGTATTCGCGTTCGGTGGCAACGTGCTGCTGGCGACGTCGTTCTACGTGGTGCAGAAGACCTGCCGGGTGCGGCTGGCCGGCGATCTGGCGCCGTGGTTCGTCGTCCTCGGCTACAACTTCTTCATCCTGATCGCGGGCACCGGCTATCTGCTCGGCGTCACCCAATCCAAGGAATATGCCGAACCGGAATGGTACGCGGATCTGTGGCTCACCATTGTCTGGGTGACCTATCTGCTGGTGTTCCTGCTGACGCTGGTGAAGCGCAAGGAGCCGCACATCTTCGTCGCCAACTGGTTCTATCTCGCTTTCATCGTCACCATCGCGGTGCTGCATCTTGGCAACAACCCCGCATTGCCGGTGTCGGTATTCGGCTCCAAGTCCTACGTCGCCTGGGGCGGCGTGCAGGACGCCATGTTCCAGTGGTGGTACGGCCACAACGCCGTCGGGTTTTTCCTGACCGCCGGTTTCCTCGCCATCATGTACTACTTCATCCCCAAGCGCGCGGAGCGGCCGGTCTATTCCTATCGGCTGTCCATCGTGCACTTCTGGGCGATCATCTTTCTTTACATCTGGGCCGGCCCGCATCATCTGCACTACACGGCGCTGCCGGACTGGGCGCAGACGCTGGGCATGACGTTCTCTATCATGCTGTGGATGCCGTCCTGGGGCGGCATGATCAACGGCCTTATGACCCTGTCGGGGGCCTGGGACAAGCTGCGCACCGATCCGGTGCTGCGGATGCTGGTGGTGTCGGTGGCGTTCTACGGCATGGCGACCTTCGAAGGCCCGCTGATGTCGATCAAGGTGGTGAATTCGCTTAGCCACTACACCGACTGGACCATCGGCCACGTGCATTCAGGCGCGCTCGGCTGGGTCGGCTTCGTCTCCTTCGGCGCGCTGTATTGCCTGGTGCCGTGGATCTGGCAGCGCAAGGAGCTGTACAGCCTGCGGCTGGTGAACTGGCACTTCTGGGTCGCGACGATCGGTATCGTTCTCTACATCTCCGCGATGTGGGTATCCGGCATCCTGCAGGGCCTCATGTGGCGCGCCTACACCTCGTTGGGCTTCCTCGAATATTCCTTCATCGAGAGCGTCGAGGCCATGCATCCCTTCTACATCATCCGCGCGCTCGGTGGCGGGCTGTTCCTGGTCGGCGCGCTGATCATGGCCTTCAATTTGTGGATGACGGTGCGCGTGGGTGAGGCCGAATCCGAGGTGCCGCTGTCATCCGGCGCCACCCTGCAAGCGGCCGAGTAAGGAACGCATCGATGTCTTTCTGGAGCCGTCACCAAATCATGGAGAAGAACTCGATCGTTCTGATCGTGGGCATTCTCCTCGTCATCGCCATCGGCGGCCTCGTCGAGATCACGCCGCTGTTCTATCTCAAGAGCACCATCGAGGTGGTGGACGGCATCAGGCCGTACACGCCGCTCGAGCTCACCGGACGCAACGTCTATGTGCGTGAAGGCTGCTATCTCTGCCATTCGCAGATGATCCGTCCGCTACGCGACGAGGTCGAGCGGTACGGGCACTATTCGCTGGCGGCGGAGAGCATGTACGACCATCCGTTTCAGTGGGGCTCCAAGCGCACCGGGCCAGACCTGGCGCGGGTCGGCGCAAAATATTCCGATGCGTGGCATGTCACCCATCTCAAAGATCCGCGCGCCATCGTCCCGCAGTCGGTGATGCCCGGCTACAAATTCTTGGCCGAGACCGAGGTCAATCTCGATCAGATTTCCGATCACCTGCGCACCAGCCGCGCCGTCGGCGTGCCGTATTCGGACGACCAGATCAAGAATGCTGTCGCCGACATGAAGGCGCAAGCCGATCCCGACAGCGCCGACGCCGATGCTTTCGTCAAGCGTTACCCGAAGGCGGTGGCGCGCAATTTTGACGGCAAGGCAGGCATTCCCACCGAGATGGATGCGCTGGTCGCGTATCTTCAGATGCTCGGCACGCTGGTCGATTTCAAGCTCTACAACGAAAAAGCAAACCTCCGCTGAGGAGAGACCCATGCGCGCGATACTGACAGTTCAAAACTTCGCTTCGGATATTGTCGTCACGTTGTGGACGCCCACCTTCGTCGGGATCTTCATTGCCGTGGTGGCCTATGCGCTCTGGCCCCGCAACAAGTCCACCTTCGACGCCGCAGCGCGTCTGCCGCTGAGCGAGGATTGATCGCATCATGACCGACCATGACGACAACTTCGACCATGCCACCGGCAAGACCACCACCGGGCATTCCTGGGACGGCATCAAGGAACTGAATACGCCGCTGCCGCGCTGGTGGGTGCTCACCTTCTATGCGTGCATCGTCTGGGCGGTCGGCTACTGGATCGTCTATCCGGCCTGGCCGCTGCTGTGGGGCTATACGACCGGGGTCGCGCACTACTCGTCACGCGCCGATGTCGCCGTCGAACTCGCCAATCTGGAAAAGATCCGCGGCGACAAGATGGTCACCCTCGGCGCCGCGCCGCTGGCGGATATCGAAAAAGATCCCGCGCTGCTGGCGCTGGCGCGGGCCCGCGGCAAGACGGTGTTCGGCGACAACTGCGCGCCATGTCACGGCAGCGGCGGCGCCGGCGCCAAGGGGTTTCCCAATCTGAACGATGACGACTGGCTGTGGGGCGGCTCGCTCGAGGCGATCCACAAGACCATCCAGTTCGGTGCCCGCTCCGGTCATGCGAACGCTCACGAAGGCGCCATGCTGGCGTTCGGCCGCGACGGTATGCTGAAGAAGCCGGAGATCGTCACCGTGGCCAATTTCGTCCGTTCGCTGGCCGGCCTTCCGACCGCCGCCGGTTACAAGGCCGAGGCCGGCCAGAAGCTGTTCGCCGACAATTGCGCGTCCTGTCACGGCGATGCCGGCAAGGGCAATCCGGAGATGGGCGCGCCCAACCTGACCGACAATATCTGGCTGTACGGGTCGGACGAGGCGACGATCGTCGAGACCGTCACCAACGGCCGCACCGGCGTGATGCCGGCCTGGGTTGGCCGGCTCGATCCCGCCACCATCAAGGCGCTGACGGTGTACGTGCATTCGCTCGGCGGCGGCCAGTAGCCGCTGCCGGCGGGGATGGTCGTGATTGAGGTGGATCAATTGCGCCACCGAAATCGCGACTAGGGTCATCTCAGACCCCAGAGATGACCATCATGAACAAGCCCGTGGCACCGGCCGATCTCGAGATTGACGACGTCGGCCCGCTCTACGTCGCGCGCCGGAAGATTTACCCGCAGCAGGTCTCCGGCACCTTCCGCCGCATCAAATGGCAGCTGATGGCGTTCTGCCTCGGCGTCTATTACTTGCTGCCGTTCGTGCGGTGGAACCGCGGCCTCGGCGCGCCGGACCAGGCGGTGCTGGTCGATCTGCCCAACAGCCGGTTCTATTTCTTTTTCATCGAGCTGTGGCCGCAGGAAGTCTACTACTTCACCGGCTTGCTGATCGTGGCGGCATTGACGCTGTTCTTGATGAACGCGGTGGGCGGCCGGATCTGGTGCGGCTATCTGTGTCCGCAGACGGTGTGGACCGACCTGTTCTACGCCGTGGAGCGCCTGATCGAGGGTGATCGCCGCGAGCGCATGAAGAAGGACGCGGACAAGGGCAGCATGAAGCTGCAGCGCTTTGCCGAAATCCTGCTCAAGCATTCGATATGGCTGATGATCGCCTGGTGGACCGGCGGCGCCTGGGTGCTGT
>NZ_JAQGJD010000253.1 GCF_028290785.1 Tardiphaga sp.
CGACACGCTCGGCCGGACAGCGAAGCGGCTGCCACAGCGGTGACCTGGGGAGCCGACGAACACGTTCTGATCGCCGCAGCGGCGACCTATTGGCTTTTGTCGCGCGGGGGCACCCGCAAGGCGCGGACCGCAGGCAATCACCTCTTGGCGGTCTCGGTCGTAACGGGCGTTCTGCCGCATGTCCTGAAACACGTGTTCAACCAGCGTCGTCCGGACAGGCTCACCGTTACAGGCCATCTGTACGGGGTCCCAGTCTCGGGCAGGGCGAACGATGCGTTTCCCTCGGGGCATGCGGTGCACATGGGAGCCTTGGGGAGCGCGGCATGCGCATTCGATCGACCCTACCGCGGGCTCGCCTGGACGGCCCAGTTTTGATGAGAGACCGGCGGGACTGGGTGAGGCAAAAAGTGGGCCGCCGGACGCCACACAATAGCCGATGGCCCTGCGCGTAATTGAAATCGTGGAAAAGGCGAAAAGCCCTGGCCCATCTTTCCGCACGCCAGATCGTTTCACCTTTGACAGGATGCAAGTGTCCGCCGCCGGACATATCCCCGAAATATTTGAAGATAATTACCGATGGCATCACCCGACTTGGTGAGAGACCGCTGATGCCCAGCGCAAGCCCGGGGTGGCCGCCGGGTGGGTGTCAAATGCCCGGCGGCCTTGCGCGTATTTAATCGTGGAAAGGCGAAAAGCCCCAGCCCAGCTTTACGCGCCAGCAGACAATCTCACCGAAAAACTGGCGGCAAGTCCCCCAAACGGGTGAGAGCCAAACTTTAACCTGATGACCACCACGGCCGCCCAGCGCCCGCCCGCGCGGCGCTTGCGCATGGAAATCCCAAAATGAGCCAGATGATCACCGGCGCGCAACTAAAAGCGATCGCCGGCGCCGGTGCACGCTCGGACCTGGTCGCTGCCGCAGTCCGTGGCTGGCCCAACGCGGTAGCCAAGGCCAAGCTGACGACGAAGCTGCGCGCTTGCCACTTCCTGGCTCAGATCATGACGGAAACGGGTGGCTTCCGAATTCTGGAGGAGCGCGGCGCCTATAAGGCTGCGCGCATTTCTGAGATCTTAGGGGTCGGGCACCACCGCGCCAAGGTGACGCCGGCAGAGGCTACGCGCATCGCGGCGTTGCACGTCGCGCAGCGGGGCCCGGTCATGTTTACGCTCGGCACCTTCCAGATCGAGTCCCGAGCCCAGATGTCGATGCTGCCGCGGATGAAGCCGCGGACCTTCTACGACCTCGTCATCGAGGTCGCCATTGTCCGTCCCGGTCCGATCCAGGGCGACATGGTGCATCCCTACCTGCGCCGGCGCGAAGGCAAGGAGGCCGTCGTCTATCCGAAGCCCGAACTGGAGAAGGTGCTCGGCAAGACCTTGGGCGTCCCGCTATTCCAGGAGCAGGCGATGCGGGTGGCGATCGAATGCGCCGGCTTCACGCCGGGGGAGGCCGACCAGCTTCGCCGCGCCATGGCGACCTTCAAGTTCACCGGCGGCGTGTCGAAGTTCAAGGACAAGCTCGTCGACGGCATGGTCGAGCGCGGATACGACAAGGAGTTCGCCGAGAAGACCTTCAGCCAGTTGGAGGGTTTCGGCAGCTACGGTTTTCCGGAGAGCCACGCGGCGTCGTTCGCGCTGATCGCCTATGCGTCGTCGTGGATGAAATGCCACCATCCAGACGTGTTCTGCGCTTCGCTGCTGAACGCGCAGCCGATGGGGTTCTACGCGCCGGCGCAGATCGTCCGCGACGCCCGCGACCACGGCGTCGAGATCCGACCGGTCTGCGTCAACTCGTCTCGGTGGGACTGCACCCTCGAACGGATGGACGACGAGCGGTTCGCCGTTCGGCTGGGACTGCGGATGGTCCGCGGCTTCAGAACCGGCAGGCGGCAGAAATCGTCGCCGCCCGGGCCGACGAACCGTTCACAGGCGTCGACGACCTGTGGCGCCGGGCGGGCGTCTCGGTCTCGTCGCTTGTCATGATCGCGGAGGCGGACGGGATGCGGGAGTCCTTCGGGCTCGCGCGCCGCGAAGCGCTTTGGGCGATCAAGGCGCTGCGCGATGAGCCGCTCGAACTGTTCGCGGCGGCGACGGCGCGCGAGCAGCGCACGATCGCGGAGATCCTAGAGCCTGCGGTGGCGCTGCGGCCGATGACGTCGGGAAGCGAGGTCGTGGAGGACTATCGGCACGTCGGGCTGACGCTGCGGCACCATCCGCTGACTTTCCTGCGGGAAGATCTGAAGCGCCGGCGCATCGTCACCTGCCTGGAAGCCATGGCGGCGCGGGACGGAAAGTGGCTGACCACGGCAGGTTTGGTGTTGGTGCGCCAGAAGCCGGGCTCCGCCAAGGGCGTCATGTTCATCACGATCGAGGACGAGAGCGGCATCGCCAATCTGGTGATCTGGACGTCGCTCTACGAACGGCAGCGCCGTATCATCCTCGGTGCGAACATGATGGCCGTCCACGGACGCGTGCAGCGGGAGGGGGAGGTGGTGCATCTCGTTGCGCATCAGTTGACCGACATGTCGGCGGAGCTCGCTGGGGTCGGTGAGCGCGACGATGCATTCCCGCTGCCGCATGGACGAGGCGATGAATTTCACCATGGCAGCCCTGGAGCGGACCCGCGAAGCCTGCCGCCCAAGGGGCTACGGACCCGGGACATCTACATTCCCGACCTCCACATCGATAGCATCAAGGTGAAAACGCCGGACTTTCGGTAGCGCGGTGGCAAATGGCGGCATAAAGAGGCCACCCGCTGATCCCCTGATGTTGGCTAATGTCAATGTGTGCCATGCGGCAACCGCGACCTGCTTTCCATTCACCGAGTTGATTTTCCAAAAGCGATCGGAATAAAACTTGGTCATCCCGCTCTGCCCCGAATGGATCGCGGGCCAGTCCAAGCCGCCCGTCCTCGCCTCTCCGCAGGTCGATGGCTGCTGCCGTTAGCCGCGTTGTTCCGGCACCCTTGCACGTTGTCTGCCCGCGATCCCAGGGAACTGCTGCCCGATGCGTTCATTATGAGAGATGCACTTTCGAG
>NZ_JAQGJD010000262.1 GCF_028290785.1 Tardiphaga sp.
AAGGTGCCGGTCGGAACCCAGATCATCGACGAGGACCGCGAAACGCTGCTCCACGACTTCGAGAAGGTCGGCGAGCGCTTCGTCCTGGCCGAGGGCGGCAATGGCGGTTTCGGCAACGCCCATTTCAAATCATCGACCAACCGCGCCCCGCGCAACGCCAATCCCGGTCAGACCGGGCAGGAGCGCTGGATCTGGCTGCGCCTGAAGCTGATCGCCGACGCCGGCATCGTCGGCCTGCCGAATGCCGGCAAGTCCACCTTCCTCTCGGTGGTTTCGGCCGCCAAGCCGAAGATCGCGGACTATCCGTTCACGACGCTGCATCCGCAGCTCGGCGTGGTCGATATCGACAGCCGCGAATTCGTGCTGGCGGACATTCCCGGCCTGATCGAAGGCGCGCATGAAGGCGCCGGCCTCGGTGATCGCTTCCTCGGCCATGTCGAGCGCTGCCGCGTGCTGCTGCACCTGATCGACGCCACCTGCGAGCATGCCGGCAAAGCCTACAAGACCGTGCGCACCGAACTCGACGCCTATGAAGGCGACCTCGTCAACAAGGTCGAGATCGTGGCGCTGAACAAGATCGATGCGGTCACGCCGGAGCACCTGAAGCAGCAGAAGGACCGGCTGAAGCGCGCCTCGAAGAAGACGCCGCTGCTGATGGCCGGCGCCACCGGCGAAGGCGTCAAGGAAGCGTTGCGTGCGCTGGTCGCGGAAATCGGCGAAGCCCCGGTGTCGGACAAGGCCAAGGCCGCAGGCGCCTCCGCGCCATGGGCGCCGCTGACGAACTGACATTTGCGGTCATGAACGCAAACCCATCAGCCGTCATTGCGAGGAGCCCTTGCGACGCGGCAATCCAGAGAGTCACGCAAGCACCGTCTGGATTGCTTCGTCGCAAGGGCTCCTCGCAATGACGCGGATGAGTCAAAGGCCAACATTTCCACCTTCACTCGCTGTTGACGAAGCCCCATGTCTTCTCCCGAACTGAAAAACTTCCGCCGCATCGTCATCAAGGTCGGCTCGTCGCTGCTGATCGATTCCGCGAAGGGCGAAGTTCGTGCTTCGTGGCTGGCGGCGCTCGCCGCCGACATCGCCAGGCTGCATGCGGACGGACGCGACGTGCTTGTGGTGTCCTCGGGCTCCATCGCGCTCGGCCGCAGCAAGCTCAAGCTGCCCCGCGGCGCGCTGAAGCTGGAAGAGAGCCAGGCCGCTGCCGCCGTCGGCCAGATCGCGCTGGCGCGAATCTGGTCGGAGGTGCTTGGGGCTCACGACATCGGCGCGGGACAGATCCTGGTGACCCTGCAGGACACCGAGGAGCGCCGCCGCTATCTCAATGCGCGCTCGACCATCGCCAAGCTGCTGGAGTGGCGCGCGGTCCCGGTGATCAACGAGAACGACACCGTCGCCACCAACGAAATCCGCTACGGCGACAACGACCGCCTCGCCGCACGCGTCGCCACCATGGCCTCGGCCGACCTCTTGGTGCTGCTGTCGGATATCGACGGACTGTATACGGCGCCGCCCGGCGCCAACCCCGACGCGACGCTGATTCCGGTTGTCGAATCCGTCACCGCCGAGATCGAGGCGATGGCGGGGGCTGCCGAGTCCGAGCTGTCGCGCGGCGGCATGTACACCAAGATCGAGGCTGCCAAGATCGCGACCACCGCCGGCACCCACATGCTGATCGCGTCGGGCAAGATCGAGCATCCGCTGCAGGCCATCGCCGACGGCGGCCGTTGCACCTGGTTCCTCAGCCCCGCCAACCCCGTCACCGCGCGAAAGCGCTGGATCGCCGGCTCGCTGGAGCCGAAGGGCACGCTGACCATCGATGCCGGCGCCGTCGCCGCCTTGCGTGCCGGAAAAAGTCTGCTGCCGGCCGGCGTGATCCGCGTCGATGGCGCGTTCGCCCGCGGCGACGCCGTGGTGGTGCGCGGCCCCGATACCCACGAGATCGGCCGCGGCCTGGTGGCCTATGACGCGGACCATGCCGAGCAGATCAAGGGGCACTCCTCGCCCGAAGTCATGCGCATCCTGGGCATCACCGGCCGCGCCGAAATGATCCACCGCGACGATTTGGTAATTGGCGCCGCGCCTGGATAGAGCGCGACTGCCAGCCACCGTCATTGCGAGGAGCCCTTGCGACGCGGCAATCCAGAAGCCACAAGCGAAGAACTGGATTGCTTCGTCGCAAGAGCTCCTCGCAATGACGGGGATGGGACGGAGTCGTTGGCAACGAAACGCCCAATCATGCATTATCGCGGCATTGCATCGGCGAGCGGACCAACATCATGAAAAAACTTTTACTGATCCCATTTCTGCTGTTCGCAACTGCGGCATCGGCGCAGGGCAACATGAACCAGTCGGCCTGCGCGCGCGATGTGTCGCGGCTGTGCCGGGCCCAGATGAATGACGGCGACATGGTCATACTGGACTGCCTCAAGACCCACCGCGCCAAGCTTAGCAAGGCCTGCGCCAAGGTGCTGACCGACAACGGCCAGTAGTCAGCCGCTGCTACCCGCCGGCGTCGAGACCGGCAGCACTTCGCGGGCGGCGAGGTCCGGCGTGTCGTCTTTCCAGCGCACCGAACCGAACGGCCGCTCCAGCATGCGGCGCACCCGTATCGGATCCGGGCCGAGATGGAAATCGACGGCGCGCTGATACAGCGCGCGCTCCGACTGGGTGGAGCGGTTGCGCTGCCGCAGAAAGTCCATCCAGGTCGGACAGTGATAGCGCTCGGTCCAGAGTTCGGGATCGGCAATATCGCGCGCGATCGACCAGCCATAGGCGCCGTTGCGCTGCCTCGAGAGCTGCACGTCCTGCATCACGCCGTGAAAGGCGCGGGCCTGCTCCTGGTCGACGCGGTATTCGATCTCCACCACCAGCGGACCGCTGCGGCCGGTCAAATGCAGTTGCACCTCGGGATCGGCGAGCATGTCCGCATCTTCGTCGCGGGCGCCGATCGGCGGCATCTTCAGCCACAGGCCGAACAGCGGCGACGCGAACATCGCCACCCCCGACACCAGCAGCGCCATCTCGACGCCGACGCTGTCGGTGAGATGGCCCCAGCCCCAGCTGCCGATCGCGATGCCGCCGGCAATCGCGGCCTGGAACGCGGCCAGTGAGCGGCCCGCCACCCAGCGTGGCGCCGATAGCTGCACGCCGATATTGAACAGCGCCACCGCCAGCATCCAGACCGACCCGGCCACCACCAGAGCGGCGGCGGTCAGCACCGGCTCGCGGCTCACCGCGACTACGGCAATGGCGACGCCCATGATCAGCGCGCAGGCGCGGATCGAGGCCTCGCCGCTGAGATACTTTCTGACATGACCGATGTTCAGCGCGCCGATCACCGCGCCCATGCCGAACGCGCCGAGCATGATGCCATAGGTCTGCGCGCCGCCGTGCAGCAGGTCGCGCGCCACCAGCGGCATCAGCGCCGATACCGAACCGCCGCAGATGCCGGTGATCAGGGTGCGCATCAGCACGACACGAATGGACGGCGAATTGGCGATGTAGCGCACGCCGGAGACGATCGCCCGGTTCAGCCGCTCCCTTGGCAACCGCGACGCCTCGGTCTTGCGGCGCCACAGCAGCAGCACCACCAGCAGCGGGATGTAGAGCACCGCATTGGCCGCAAAGGCGGCGACCGCGCCGGCGGTGGCGACCACGATGCCGCCGATCGCCGGCCCGAAGCTGCGCGCTATATTGTAGCTGATGCCGTTCAGCGCCACCGCCGACGGCAACACTTCCGGCGGCACCTGCTCGCCCACCGAGGACTGCCAGGCCGGGCCGAACAGCGCCATGCCGCTGCCGATGATGAAGCAGAATGCCAGCAGCAGATTCGGCGTCGCCGCGCCTGACCATTCCAGCGCCGTCAGCGCGCTGGCGCCGACCAGCGAAACCACCAGCGAGGCCAGCGACACCATGCGGCGGTCGTACATGTCCGCAACCGCGCCGGCCGGCATCGCGATCAGCATGATCGGCAGCATCAAGGCGGTCTGCACCAATGCCACCTTGTCGGCCGACGACGTCAGTTGCGTCATCGCCCAGGCGGCGCCGACGCTCTGGATCATCAGGCCGAGATTGGACAGCAGGCTGGCCAGCCAGATCCGGCGGAACACCGAAAAACCCAGCGGCGCCCCGATGCTGTCGGCGGCAAACATCGGTCGTTTCGGCGCTGGCGTCATCATCCCCTGCCGCTTTCTGGCGAAGCCTTGCGGCGCATTGTCATTCGCCGGTCGCATCCCTGTGATGCCTGCGAATCTTGGTGGCTGTCCAGTGGCGATGCTGCTATCCGGGCCTGCGCGGCGCGGGTAGCGTCGGACAACAATAAATTGGGGAGGTCGGTATGGGCGTGTCACGGCGAACGATTCTGATGGGTGCGGCGGCGCTGCCGCTCGCGGTGAACAGCCTCGCATCGCGCGCCTCGGCGCAGATCGCATCTGCGCCACCGGCCGCCTCCGACATCCCCCCGATCCTGTTCGTGCACGGCAACGGCGACCATGCCGCGTTGTGGATGACGCAGATATGGCGGATGGAATCCAACGGCATCGCGCGTGACCGCATGATGGCGATCGACTTTATCGATCCGATGGCGCGCAGCGACGACGCCGTTGAGCAGCCGGACCGTTCTTCCACGGCGCAGCAACGCGCGGAACTTGGCACCGCCATCGCCGAACTGAAGCGCCGAACCGGCGCGCCGCGCGTGGCGCTGGTGGCCAATTCGCGTGGCGGCAATTCGGTACGCAGCTACATCAAGATGGGCGGCGGCGCCGATGTCAGCCATGCGGTGCTGTGCGGCGTGCCCAACCACGGCGTCTTTGCCTGGGACGACGGCCTCGGCAATGAGTTCAACGGCCGCGGCCCGTTTTTGCGCGGGCTCAACGAGGGCGACTCCGAAGTCACCGCGGGTACCGCTTTCCTGACGCTCCGCGGCGACGGCACCGACAAATACGCCCAGCCCGATGGCCGCTTTGTCGGCAAGCCCGGCACGCCGACCGGGATCACGTTTGAAGGCCCCGCCCTGCGCGGCGCCACCAACCTCGTGCTCGGCACGCTGGACCACCGCGAGGTCGGCTTCCATCCGCGCGCCTTCCGCGAGATCTACAAGTTCATCGCCGACCGCGAACCGGCACGGATCGCCATCGTGCCGGAGGCGACTGTCAGGCTCGGCGGCCTGGTCACCGGCACCCCCGGCGGCGTGCCGACCAACCGGCCGGTGGCAGATGCCTCGGTCGAACTGTTTCGCGTCGATCCCGACACGGGCGAGCGGATCGGCGGCGCCATCTATGCGATCAAGACCGGCGCCGACGGCCGCTGGGGGCCTGCTTCGGTCGATCCGGCCTGGCCGCTGGAATTCGTGCTGACCGCGCCGGGCGCGCCGATCACGCACACCTACCGCTCGCCGTTTCCGCGTTCTTCGGACGTCGTCCACCTACGCCCCGGCCGCGCGCTTGGGCCGGCCGATGCCGGTGCCGGCGCGGTGGTGATCATGTCGCGGCCGCGCGGCTACTTCGGCCTGCCGCGCGATATCGTGCTGCTCGACGGCCGCGAGCCCGCCGATGTGAAGCCGGGCGTACCGACCGATTCGTCAGCCACGCTGCGGCTTCCGGCGGCCGATATCGGCCGCGCGGTGCCGGCGCTGTTCAACGAAGAGCGGATCGTGGCGCGCGCCTGGCCGGCCTCGGAGAACCGGATTGCGGTGGCGGAAATCACCACCTGATCAGGCGCGATAACCGGGCGCCTTCTTGACGCCCGGATTTGGCGGTCCCATCTCGTATAGTCACTCGGGTCAACTCTTCGAACTGCGAGGGTCGCATGAGTATCGCCGAAGCCTACGGGGCGCCCCTTGCGCGCGCGCCGCTGGTGCCGCCGAGCCCGCCGCGGGCGTCGGCCACCATGGGCCCGTTCGGCCGGATGGCGGCGATGCGCCGCAGCGCCATCGATACCTGGGGCCAGCGTGCCTACGAGGAAGATATCGTCAAGGGCCGCTTCTTCGGCCATGCCAGCTTCATCCTGAACGCCCCCGACGATATCCGCCACGTCCTGGTGGACAATTACGAGAACTACAGGCGCACCCCCGCCGGCATCCGCGTTCTCAGGCCGATGCTCGGCGAAGGCCTGCTGCTCGCCGAGGGCCGAACCTGGAAGCATCAGCGCCGCACGCTGGCGCCGGCCTTCACGCCGCGCGCGGTGAACACGCTGGTGCCGCACATGATTTCCGCGGTCGATGAGACGCTCGCCGAGCTGCACCGCGCGGCGGGCGGCCCGGTGGATTTGCGCGAGATCATGCAGCGCATGACGCTGGAGATCGCCGGCCGCACCATGTTTTCCTATGGCATGGCGCGCCACGGCAAGGCCCTGCGCGAGTTTGTCTTCGAGTACGGCAGTAACCTCGCGCGACCGCATTTTCTCGACCTGCTGCTGCCGCTGGGCTGGCCGACACCGCAGGATATTTCCCGGCACTTCTTCCGCAAGCGCTGGACCCGCTTCGTCGCCATGCTGATCGCCGAGCGCCGCGCCGCCGGCAAGTCCGACGGCGCGCCGCCGCGCGACCTGTTCGACCTGATGGTCGCGGCGCGCGATCCCGAAACCGGCGACGCGTTCTCCGATGCGCAGCTCGGCGACCAGGTCGCGACCATGATCCTGGCCGGCCACGAGACCACCGCCACCGCTTTGTTCTGGGCGCTGTACTTGCTGACGCTCGATCCCGACACGCAGCAACAGGTCGCCGCCGAGGCGCAGGCCGCCGGCGCCGATGGGCCGCTCGATATCGACAGGCTGAAGTTCACCCGCGCGGTGATCGACGAGACCATGCGGCTCTATCCGCCCGCCTTCCTGATCGCCCGCGCCGCGGCCGGCCCCGACACGCTGGGCGGCGCGAAAGTCGTCAAAGGCGACGTGATTCTGATCGCGCCGTGGCTGCTGCACCGCCACGAAAAACTGTGGCACGACCCCGCCGCCTTCATTCCCGCCCGTTTCATGCCTGGCGCCCCGCCGCCGGACCGCTACGCCTATCTGCCGTTCGGGGTCGGCGCGCGCGTCTGCATCGGCGCCCATTTCGCCCTGGTCGAGGCCACGCTGGCGCTCGCCAGGATCATCGGCACGTTCCGCGTCGAGCTCGACGAGACCGAGCCGGTGCTGCCGATCGGCATCGTCACCACGCAGCCGGATCGCTCGCCGGCGTTTCGGATCGCGCGGCGGTAGGACGCATGTCGCGCTTTCTTCCTTCTCCCCTTGCGGGAGAAGGTGGCGCGGACGAAGTCCGCGTCGGATGAGGGGTCTCTAGGCTCGGAGCTTGTGGCTACCCCTCACCCGTCCGCGCTGGCGCGCGGCCACCCTCTCCCACAGGGGGAGAGGGAAGTAAGTGCGTCTTTGACTCGTCGCGGAACAATCCTATCTATACGCCATGAGCGATATCCAGACCCAGTTCTCGGCGCTGAAACAGGCCGCCGATCCCGTCGTTGCCGAGGCCATCGAACGCCTGGTGGCCGAGGGCGAGGATCACCAGCTCAACCGCGTCAACGTGCTCG
>NZ_JAQGJD010000314.1 GCF_028290785.1 Tardiphaga sp.
TTTCATGTCCACACTCCATCCTTGCTAGAAGATTAGAGTGTTGCGCTGACCGGTTGAGCCCGCCGCGCAAAGCGGACATTCGACCCAAGACAAGCCACAAGGATCAGCTCAAAGTTTTTTAGGACAAGCGTTCGTCATGCATCAAGACGGCCGTTAGCTTTACCAACTGCGTCGAATGCGAAAAGCCAGTTGTACCGCTCGCGGACCTTTGCCTCATTCCATTGTGCTGACACATATTGGTTTGCATCTTCAGCGTCCATCAAACGTTCATTATGGAAAATCTCGCGGTTTCGCTCTGCCGCAACAACGCAGCGGTTGGCGCGTGCGACACGTTCGGCTTCGTAGTTGGCGAATGCCGTCTCGTGATTATCGCGGCTCGCTGCGAGAGCCCGGGCCAGCGTGATCGAGTCCTCGATGGCCATAACAGCCCCCTGCGCCATGAAGGGCAACATCGGGTGACAGGCATCGCCGACCAGGACCACGCGTCCGGCTGACCATCGCTCCATCGGCGGGCGGCTCATCAAGGCCCATCGGTAATGCACGTCGATATTGTCGATGAGCACGTGGACGTCGGGATGCCATCCCGCGAAATCGGCAGCGCATTCATCTCGCGTACCCTTGGCCATCCAGGATTCTGTCTCCCATCCCGAGCGCTCGACGACGCCGACGAAATTGAAGAGTTCGCCTCGTCTAAGTGGATAGGTCACGACGTGATGGCCGGGGCCGACCCAATTTGTCCCGACATCGCGCCGGATATTGGACGGCAGGCGCGACGACGGAATGACGCCGCGCCAGGCCATGCAGCCGGTGAAATGCGCTGGTCCGGCTCCGAATACGGCCGACCGTACGCCTGAATGGATGCCGTCGGCTCCAATCAGGATATCGCCGCTGACGCGTTCGCCGCTCGATAGCGACACCGTCACGCCATCGGCGCGGTTGTCGACACCGACGACGCCGGCGCCCTGACGGATGGCGTCCGGATCGAGCTGCAATACGGCGTTCACCAGCGTTGTGTGGAGGTCGCCGCGATGGACCATCAGATAGGGAAAGCCATATTCGGCGACAGCCATCGTGCCGAGGTCGAAGAGCGACCAAGTCTCGCCGCTGTTCCACAGGCGGATCGTTTTGGCTGTCGGCTCCACCGCCAGGCCTCGCAGCGCGTCGAGCACGCCGAGCGCAGCGAGCACGCGTGTGCCGTTCGGACTGATCTGCACACCGGCGCCGGTCTCGCGCGGCGTTTCGGCTTGTTCACAGATCGTGACGTGAAAGCCGCGTTGCATCAGCGCGATCGCCGTGCAAAGCCCCGCGATGCCGGCTCCTGCAATCAGAATTCGTCGCGTCATGATCGAGTTTCCTGCGGGCGTGAACTGCCTGTGGTCGTCGGGGTTCGTTGGAGGAGGGCCTTCGTGAAACGGCCTGTCGGCTCGGACTATTCCGAGGTGATCTCGGCATCCTTGACGACTTTGGCCCAGCGCACGCGATCCTTGGCGATGAGCGCCGCCAGCTGATCGGGCGGGCCGCCCCGGGCAATCAAGCCCTGCTTGTCGAGAAGGGCCCGGACGCTTGGTTGGTTCAGTATCGCGTTGAACTCGGAATTGTAGCGGTCAATGATCGCTTTCGGCGTGCCAGCCGGGGCGAGGACCCCGTACCATAGATCGACGTCGAAGTCGGTCACGCCCGCTTCAGCTAGGGTCGGGACGTTCGGAGCCTGCGGCGCACGCGCCTTGCTCCCGACGGCGAGGATGCGGATTTGTCCGGCCTCTGCGAGAGGAAGCGCGGTATGGATCGGCAGGAACATGGCGGACACATGTCCGCCTGCCAGATCCTTCACGGCCCCGGCCGAGCCCGGATAGGGAATGTGCATCAGCTTGACCTGCGCCGTCAGCTTGAAAAGCTCCATCGCCAGATGTTGCGGCGTGCCCCGGCCAGGCGAGGCGTAGTTGATTTCATCCGGCTTGCTCCGCGCACGCGTGATCAGTTCCTGCAGCGTGTTGACGTTGAGCGAAGGATGTACGACCAGGGCAAGCGCACCCGTCGCGATCTCCACGATTGGCTCGAAGCTCTTCTGCGGGTCGTAAGGCAACGAACGATATAGGCTAGCGTTCATCACAAACGTGTTGACCGTCACTAGGAGGGCCAGGCCATCCGGAGCAGCACGGGCCGCTGCCTCGGTACCGATATTGCCGCTCGCTCCAGCCTTGTTCTCGACGATCACTGGCTGATTCCAGCGCTGGCGCAGTTCCTCGCCGAGTAGGCGTGCCAGCAAATCGGGGCCGGTACCTGGCGAAAAAGGAACGTTGAGCCGAATGGTCTGCTGCGATGGCCCTTGGGTGAAGCCTGGCTTGGCCGAAAGAGGAGCCAGAGCCATGAGTCCAAGCACCGTACGGCGTGAATGTCTCGCGGACATACGTTTCCTCGCTGTGGGTGACCGCCGGTAACCGCGGCTGGCCAAAAAATTGAAAATCTCTTATTATGAGATTGTGCACATTATTTGCCGATCCGACGACCCAGTTCAAGGTTGATTATATCCCTACGGGAAAAGTATCTGCCGTGAGCGCCCCTGAATGCGGCCAATTGGAGTGACGACAGATCATGCGTCGAGCGACATGAAACCAAGCAACAGTCTGGAGCGCGTGCTCGCCGTTCTCGAGGTCTTTTCGGAGGAGCGCTTGGAGTGGACGTCCGAAGATCTGATGGCCCATCTCGGATATAGTCGTCCCACGCTCTATCGATATCTCAAGATCCTCAAGGACGCCGGGCTTCTGATGTCGTCGCGCAATGCCGGCGTGACGCTCGGGCCGAAAGTCGTCGAGATGGATTATCTCGCCCGACGATCCGATACGCTGGTGTTGTCGGGCCAGCCCCATCTGAAGGCGCTGACGGCGCGCTACTCCTGCAATGCGATGATCCTGCGCTGGTACGGAAACAAGATCCTCTGCGTGGTGTCCGAAACATCCGCAAGGAATCTCGTCAGCTCCTATCCGCGCGGTCGTCCGATGCCGCTCGGTCGCGGAGCAATCGCGCGTTCGATCATGGCGTATCTGCCGCGCGCGCGCCTGATGCCCCTGATCGAGCAAAATCTCGACGACCTCCGTTCCGTCGGCCTCGGCGTGAGTGTCGAAGAGGTCCGACAGAGCATGAAGCGCGTACGCAAGGCGGGATACGCGGTCGCGTTCGGCGAAGTCACCGCGGGCGCGGTCGGCATTGCGGCGCCGGTCCTCGACGACCGTGGCGCGCCGATCGCCAGCATCTGCGTGACGATCACAGGCGCGCAGGTGGATGGCGCCGGCATCGACCGGATCGCGGCCGACGTCAAAGCGGTCGCGAATGAAATATCGGCGGTCCGCGCCGATTCTGATAATTCATAAAAATCTCATATTGTAAGATTATTCTTGACTTCGCAAGCCTGCTGCGGTCCTTTCACGCCAACGAATTCAAGAAGCGGGCAGGCGAGGAATGACGGCTGAGACTTTGTCCTCACCGCAGGTGATCATTGTCGGGGGTGGGCCGGTAGGTCTCGGACTTGCAATCGATCTAGGCCAGCGCGGCGTCCGATGCGTCCTGATCGAGAAGTACGAAAGCCCGCAGCCGATTCCGCGGGGCCAGAACCTGACCCAGCGTACGCTGGAGCATTTTCACTTCTGGGGCGCGGAACCAGCGCTTCGAGCGGCTCGTACGATACCGCGAGAATATGGCATCGGCGGCATGACCGCGTATGGCACGCTCCTGAGTGATTATCGCTACGATTGGCTGCAGCGGGAATTGGTGCGCCCCTTCTATTTCATGGACAATGAACGCCTGCCGCAATATGCAACCGAGGCTGTCTTGCGGCAGCGGCTCAGTGAGCTTCCCTCGGTCGAAACGCTGTACGGCTGGACCGCCGAAACGGTGGCGCAGGAAGACAATGGTGTCGAAGTCTCGCTGCGCGCGCGGGGCAGCGGCGAGACGCGTCGACTGCGCGCTGAGTATGCAGTCGGCTGCGACGGCAGCCGCTCCCTGGTCCGCGATGCCTGCGGCATTACCCAGACGAAATCTGACCATGACCGGCTGATGGTCCTCCTGGTGTTCCGTTCGGAGGAACTCCACAAACTACTCGAGCGTTATCCGAACAAGTCGTTCTACAACGTCCTGCATCCGGACCTGAAAGGCTACTGGCGCTTCTTCGGTCGGGTCGATCTCGGCACGACCTGGTTCTTTCACGCGCCGGTGCCGATGGGCACTACTAAAGACAACTTCGATTTCCGCGCGTTGGTGTATGAGGCAGTCGGCGCGGATTTCAATATCGAGTTTGAGCACATCGGTTTTTGGGAGTTGCGCGTTGCTACTGCCGATCGCTACCGTAACGGTCGAGTATACGTTGCGGGCGATGCCGCCCACAGCCATCCACCCTATGGCGGATACGGCATCAACACCGGTCTGGAGGACGCCGCCAATCTCGGGTGGAAATTGGCTGCGGTGCTGCAAGGCTGGGCTCGCTCGGAACTGCTCGACACCTATGACGGCGAGAGGCGCCCCGTATTCGTCTCGACCGCCCGGGACTTTATTGAGAAGGCGATCGAGAGCGACCGAGATTTCCTTGCCGCATACGATCCCTCGATCGACAAGGTGGCATTCGAATCCGAATGGCAGGCGCGCGCGTCGGGCGCCCGGTCGGAGGTGCATTCGTTCGAGCCGAACTATGAGGGATCTCCGATCGTGACGGGCGCGAACGGGCATGCGCCAAGCGCGATCGGTGGACATGAATTCACGGCGCGAGCCGGGCACCATCTGGCGCCGTATCGAATGAGCTCAGGCCGGGACGTCTATGACGAACTGGGCGCGGACTTCACCCTGATCGATCTCGGCGCGGTGCCTGAAACCGTGGTTGAACTCCAGTCGGCGGCCGATGCCCTCGGTGTGCCGTTGAAGGTCGTGACGGAAAAAACCGAAGCGGCGCAGAAGCACTACGGCGCAAGCCTGATCCTGGTACGGCCCGACCAGTTCGTTGCGTTCAGCGCGAACGATGCGTTGACCGATGCCCGGCAGGTGTTGCGCCGGGCGATCGGCAACACCGGATAATTTAACGCGATCGCGATCGAGACTACGACGCCGGAAAACGGCGCGAGCTAACAAAGGGAGTTCCAAGGCATGAGTCGTCACAGCGCTGCGCACTATTTCCTTGAAGGGCTCGTCGATCTCGGCGTCGAGTATATCTTCGCCAATCTCGGCACCGATCATGTCTCACTGATCGAGGAAACCGCATGTTGGGACGCGCAAGGGCGCAAGCACCCCGAAGTCATTCTTTGCCCGCATGAAATCGTGGCGGTCCACATGGCGGGAGGCTACGCGCTCGCGACTGGACGGGGCCAAGCCGTCTTCGTGCATGTCGACGCCGGCACGGCCAATGCCTGCATGTCGATCCAGAATCTGTTCCGCTATCGGCTTCCGGTGATGCTGTTCGCCGGCCGCGCGCCGTTCACACTGCATGGCGAATTGCCGGGATCGCGCGACACCTATGTGCACTTCGTGCAGGACCCGTTCGACATCGCGAGTATCGTCCGACCTTACATCAAATGGGAATATTCGTTGCCGTCGGGCGTCGTCGTGAAGGAGGCGCTGGCGCGCGCCAGTGCTTTCATGCAGAGCGCGCCGCCCGGACCGGTCTACATGATGCTGCCGCGGGAAACGCTGGCGGAGGAGTGGGATGCCGATCAAATGCCGCAATACGCGCCCGCGCGCTACGGCAGCGTCGTGCTCGGCGGCATCGATCCGGAACGTGTCGACGCCATCGCGCGCAAACTGATGGTAGCCAGTAATCCGATCGCGATCACGGCCTATCTCGGCCGCAATGCCGAGGCAGTCGAAGCACTCGAAGCGCTGGCGCTCGCCTGCGGAATTCGCGTGGTCGAGTTCAACTCAATCGACTTCAATATTTCCCAGGCCTCGCCATGCTTCGCCGGCTTCGATCCGCAGCCGCTTCTCGATGAGGCCGATCTTGGTTTTCTGCTCGATACCGACGTGCCATTCGTGCCGCAATATGCCAGGCGCTTCGCCAAGATCGACTGGATTCAGATCGATGTCGATCCGCTCAAGGCGAATTTCCCGATGTGGGGATTCCCGACCGATCTGCGCATTCAAGCCGACTGCGCAAAGGTACTCCGCCAAGTGCTCGAGCGCGTGCAGTCGCTTGCGGACGACGCCTACCGCGCCTCGGTCGCGAAACGCATCGCGAACTGGGACGACGCCCGCCGCGTGCGCGACAATAAGCGAAAGGCGGCCGCAGCTAAACAGGGGACCGTCGGCAGCCTCGGCACGGCTTACGTTCTTGCGACGCTGAACGATAGGCTTTCATCGCAGGATGTCGTCATCAACGAGGCGATCCGCAATGGCCCGATCGTGCAGGAGCAGATCGTCCGTACCGAACCGCAGACTTATGTCGGTCTCGCTGGCGGTGGCCTTGGTTTTTCGGGCGGCATGGCGCTCGGCCTGAAGCTGGCCCAGCCGCAACGCCGCATCGTCCAGATCATCGGTGATGGCGGCTTTCATTTCTCGTCGCCGGATTCCGTCTATGCCGTCGCGCAGCAATATGGGATCCCGATCCTCACCGTGGTGCTCGACAATGGCGGCTGGCAGGCCGTCAAATCCTCGGTTCAACGGGTCTATCCTAAAGGTTCGGCCGCCGCGAGCAACGCCTTTCAATCGCAGTTGCGCTCGGGGCGACAAGATGAGCGGCGCAGCTTCTCAGAGGTCGGGCGAGCATTCGGCGCCCATGGCGAGCATATCAGAGATCCAGAAACGCTTGCTGCTGCGATCGACCGTTGTCTCGTGGCCGTCGATGGCGGTCGCGCTGCTGTGCTGCACGTCGAGGTTACCCCGCTGTAAGGGCCAAGCGGCTGCGAGAGCCGCACATCATCATGAACATTCGGGAGGACACTATGAGAGCCGGACGTATCGCCGCATTGTTTTGCCTCGGTCTCGCGCTGTATGTCACGGCAGCCAGAGCCTCGGATGAGGCGAGCACATATCCGAACCGCCCGATCCGCCTCGTTGTCGGCTTCACGGCTGGCGGTGGGAACGACATCATCGCCCGCGTGATCGGGCAGAAGCTCTCGGAGAGCCTCGGTCAACCTGTCATTGTCGAAAACAAGCCAGGCGCCGGCGCCGTCGTCGCTACCGAATTCGTCGCGCGGTCCGCGCCCGATGGTTATACGCTGCTGATCGGTGCGAGCGGCGCGATGGTTATCAATCCCGCCGTCTATGAGAAGCTCAATTACGACACGTTGCGCGACTTCGCTCCGATCTCGGAATTGGGCTCGTTTCCGCTGATGCTGATCGTGAAGGCGTCTTCGCCGTTCACCTCGGTCGCGGATCTCGTCGCATATGCGAAGGCCAATCCGGGCAAGTCGAACTACTCATCGGCTTCCGCTGCCTTCCAGCTTGCGACCGAACTCTTCAAGCAGAAGACGGGCGCGCCCATGCAGATGATCCCCTACAAGGGCGCCAACGATAGTGTCACGGCTGTGATCGCCGGTGATGTCATGGCGACAATCGCCGACGCCGGCCCGGTGATGGGTCAGATCGTCGGCGGTCAGGCCCGCGCACTCGCAGTCGCCGCGCCCACAAGGATGGCGGAACTGCCCGATGTCCCTACAATGAAGGAAGCCGGTGCAGACTTCGAGGCTGTGCTGTGGAGTGGGGTCTTTGCGCCGAAGGCAACGCCACCTGCCATCGTTAAGAAGCTGCAAGACGAATTCGTCCGGATCGCCCAGATTCCGGATGTGGTCGCGCGTCTCAAGACCCTCAGCATCGATTCCGTCGGCAACACATCCGATGAGTTCACCCGGATCATCGCCGCCGACATCGACCGCTGGATCGCAGTCGCGCGAGCCGGGAACATCCGGTTGACGCAATAAGCGTCGCGGGCATAGGGGCCGGTCATGAGCGATCATCCCATTCGTCTGGAAGCCGACGTCGTGGTTGTCGGCGCGGGACCGGTCGGGCTCACGCTCGCAATGGATCTGGCGTGGCACGGCGTCGAGGTGATTGTCCTTGAGGCCCGCCCGCGCGGTCATCCGCCGAACGTGAAATCGAACCACGTGTCGGCTCGATCGATGGAGATCTTTCGCAGGCTTGGCGTCGCCGGAAAAGTGCGCGATGCCGGTCTGCCCGCGGATTATCCCAACGACATCGCCTATCGCACCGCTTTTCTCGGACGCGAGATCACGCGGATTCCGATTCCCTGCCGCGCCAACCGTTATACGGCCAAGGGCGGCCCCGATACCGACTGGCCGACGCCCGAGCCACCGCACCGGATCAACCAGATCTATCTCGAGCCGGTGCTGTTTGCGCATCTCGAAGCGATGCCGAACGCCCGCATCCTTTCGGCGACCACGCTGACGGACTTCGCGCAATCCGACGAGGGCGTCTTGGCACGCGCGACGGACGCGCAGGGGGGGGCGGTCGAGATCGCCTGCACCTATCTGGCAGGCTGTGATGGTGGCCGCTCCGGGGTCCGGAAAGCCATCGGCGCGACATTGAGCGGAGACGTGGCTCTTCAGCATGTTCAGTCGAGCTACATCCGTGCACCAAGCCTGCTGCCGATGCTACGCGAAGCGGGTGGCATTCCGGCCTGGGGCTCGTTCTCGCTCAATCCACAGCAGTCGGGAAACGTCTATGCAATTGACGGACGGGAGACCTGGCTGGTTCACGTCTATCTCAAGCCCGGCGTGACGGACTTCGACGCTGTCGATCGCGACCAGGCGATCCGTACGGTGCTCGGTGTTGATAGTGCGTTCGCGTATGATCTCCTGAGCAAGGAGGACTGGATAGGTCGGCGGCTGATCGCCGACCGGATGCGGCGCGACCGCGTCTTCATCTGCGGCGACGCGAGCCATCTCTGGGTGCCTTACGCCGGTTATGGCATGAATGCAGGCATCGCCGATGCTGCAAACCTGGCGTGGCTCTTGGCGGCACGCCTTGCAGGCTGGGGGGCCGAGGGCATCCTCGCAGCCTACGAAGCCGAACGGTTGCCGATCACCGAACAAGTATCGCATTTCGCGATGAACCACGCCCATGCCATGACCAAAGCGCGTGGAACGGTCTCATCTCAGATCGACGCCGAAGGGCCGGCGGCCGATGCCTATCGTACCTCGATCGCCAGATCGATCTACGATCTCAACGTCCAGCAATATTGCTGCGCGGGCCTCAATTTCGGTTACTACTACGAACGATCCCCCTTGATCCTTTACGATGACGAGCCTGCTCCGCCTTACGCGATGGGCGAATTCACCCCTTCCACCGCACCGGGTGCCCGCGTACCGCATTTCACGCTCGCGGACGGGCGATCTCTGTATGATGCGTGCGGTCACGGCTACACTCTTCTGCGCTTCGATCCCACCGTGGATGTGACAGCTTTGCAGAGAGCCGCGCGCATATCAGGTGTTCCGATCGACCTCCTCGACGTCACCGCTGTATCAGCACCTGATGTTTACCGGCACAGGCTCCTGCTCGCGCGCCCCGACCAGCATGTTGCGTGGCGTGGCGACCAGATCCCGGCGGATCTGGAAGGGCTTATCAACGCGATCCGGGGGGCAGACACGATCCGCGTCTGAGTGACCGCTATTGGCGGCGGGTTCAACTGATCGCTGCAACACATTCGGCAAACTTCTCAGCCGGCGTCTGATAGAGCAAGGTCTTTCTCGGCCTTTCATTAAGCTGCCTTGCGATGGCACTGAGCTTGGCCTGGCTGTG
>NZ_JAQGJD010000245.1 GCF_028290785.1 Tardiphaga sp.
GATGGTGGAAAACCGCGTCGAGATCGACGAGATCGCGACGCCGATTTCTTCCAGCGCCAGCGCGGCGCGACGGTCGCTCTCGACCTTGGCCTCACGCTGCGCGGCGTCGAAGCCGGCGCGGTAGGCGTGGCCTTCGGCCGTCGCGACCATTTCCGCGATCTCCGCGGGCGTGACGGCGGGCGCGCGCGTCCTGTCGGGGGCGGCGAAATCGACGTCGAAGAGGAATTTTGCGGGAGCTGCCATCAATACACCAGTTCGTCGTCGGCGCGGTTCTTCGTCAGGACGATTTCGCCCTTGGCGGCCATGTCCTTGGCGAGGTTGACGAGCAGGGCCTGCGCCTCGTCGACGTCGCGCAGCCGCACCGGGCCAAGCGCGGCCATGTCGTCGAGCAGCATCTTGGCGGCGCGCGAGGACATGTTGCCCAGGAAGAAGGCGCGAACCTCCTCGTTGGCGCTCTTCAGCGCGATGCCGAGCTTGTCCTTGTCGATGTTGCGCATCAGTGTCTGCGCCGAACCGGCGTCGAGCTTGACGAGGTCGTCGAAGGTGAACATCAGCGCCTTGATGCGCTCGGCCGCCTCGCGGTTGTCTTCTTCCAGCGAGGTGATGAAACGGGTCTCGGTCTGGCGGTCGAAATTGTTGAAGATTTCGGCCATCACCTCGTGGGCGTCGCGGCGACGGGTCTGCGACAGGTTCGACATGAACTCGGTGCGCAACGTCTGCTCGACGCGCTCGATGATTTCCTTCTGCACCGTCTCCATCTTCAGCATGCGGCCGATGACGTCGAGGGCGAGATCTTCTGGCAGGATCGACAACACGCGGGCGGCGTGCTCCGGCTTCAGCTTCGACAGCACCACGGCGATGGTCTGCGGATATTCGTTCTTAAGGTAGTTGGCCAGCACCTCTTCCTGCACGTTGGAGAGCTTCTCCCACATGTTGCGGCCGGCGGGACCGCGAATTTCTTCCATGATGCCGTTGACGCGCTCGGACGGCAGGTACTGCGTCAGCAGCCGTTCGGTGGCGTCGAAGGTGCCCATCAGCGCGCCGGACGCCGACATCCGCGACACGAATTCCAGCAGCAGGTCTTCCACCGTGTCCGGCTCGATGGTGCCGAGCGTCGACATCACGCTGGAGAGCTGCCGGACCTCGTCGTCGTCGAGCATCGCCCAGACCTTGCCGCCATATTGTTCGCCGAGCGCCAGCATCAGGATCGCCGCGCGCTTCGGGCCACTCAACGGCTTCGCCGCCGGACGACCGCCCTGGCGCTGCGCAAGCGAAGCGACGACGCTGGCGATGTCGCTTGAGTTGTCGCCTGTGGTTGCGGGGACTGCCATTCAGATCACGCCGGCTCCTGCAGCCACGCGCGAACGATGGCTGCGGTTTCGTTGGGGTTGCGGTCGGCCAGTTCGCCGACGCGATGCACGGACTGGGCGTGGACCTGGCCCTGCACGGTGGCGAGGTCGATCGCGTTGGGAGCGGAGGGGAGCAGCGCCTGGCCGTCCGGCCCGACGGCGGAGCCGCCGGTCAGCGCGGCGGCGCTCTGGGCGGTGAGCACCGGGACCGGCTCGCTCGCCAGGATGCGGCGAACCAGCGGGCGGATCACCATAAACATGACGACGAGGCCCAGCAGCATCATCACCGCCAGCTCGATAATGTACATCACGTCGTCCTTGGTGAACTGCAGCGCGCCGAGCAGGCCGGTGGGCTCCGGGTTCGGGACGACGGCAGGGCCCTCGGCGAATTTCAGGTTGACGATTTCGACCTGGTCGCCGCGCTTCTGGTCGAAGCCGATAGCCGAGCGGACCAGGGTGGCGATGCGGTCGAGCTCACCCTTGCTGCGCTCCTGATAGACCAGGTCGCCCTTTTCGCCCTTGCTGTAGAAGCCATCGACGAGCACCGCGACGGAGATGCGGTTGACGCGGCCGGCCTCGGTGACCTCGGTCTTGGTGGTGCGGGAGATCTCGTAATTGTTGGTCTCTTCCGACTTCTTGCTCTGGTCCTTCGCCGGGGACGGGTTGCCCTGGTTCTGGTTGCCGGGCAGCTCGTTATTGACCGTGACCTGACCGTCGATCGCGGCGCTGACGGAGGATTCTTCGCGGGACTGGCTGGAGCGCAGCACGCGGCCTTCGGGGTCGAACTTGTCGGAGGTCTGGGTCGTCTTGTTGTAATCGAAATCGGCGGTGAGCTGGACCCGGGCGCGACCGGCGCCGACCACCGAGGAGACGATCGCCTCGACCTGGTTGCGCATGCGCTTTTCGAAGCCGGCGCGGCGCTCGTCGCCGGTCGCGCCATCGGTGGTCGGGTCGGCGGCGCCGTCAGCCAGCAACTGGCCGGCTTCATCGACGATCGAGACCCGGTTCGGCTTCAGGCCGTTCACGGCCGAGGCCACTACATGGCGGATGGCGCGCACCTGCTGCGGGTCGAGCATGCCGCGGACGCGCACCACGATCGAGGCCGACGGCTCCGGGGTCTCGCGCGAGAACAGCGGCCGTTCGGGCAGCACCAGATGGACGCGGGCGGCCTGAATGCGGTCGATGGCCCGGATAGTGCGGGCCAGTTCGCCTTCCAGGGCGCGAAGGTGATTGATGTTCTGGACGAAACTGGTGGTGCCGAGGGCGTCAGATTTGTCGAAGATCTCGTAACCGACGCCGCCGCCCTTGGGCAGGCCGCCTTCGGCCAGCTTCATGCGCAGCCGGGTGACCTTGTCCTTCGGCACCATGATGGCGGCGCCTTCGTTCTTCAGCTCGTAGGGAATGGCCTGGCGTTCCAGGTCCTTGATGATGGCGGAGGAGTCTTCGACGCTGAGGTCGGTGAAAAGCGTGGTCAGCTGCGGCGTGGTGACGCGCATGATGACAAATGCAAAGAATCCGATGAGCGCGGCTGTCACCGCGACCATTGCCATCAGGCGCGCCGCGCCGAGACCCTTGAGGAAACCTAGCAGACTCTGCAACGAACCCAGCCCCTGAAGCACGGTCTGAAAAGACCGACTGGGCAAATTTTGCCCATAGGATGGTTTCGATATGGTTAACGATGGTTAATAGGTAACAAACAATGGCAAAATGGCGAAGACCGGCTTCCCGTGAAGGAGCCGGTTTTCGTCAAATGCAAGATATTCGAGAAGATTCGCTTACTGGCGGTATTGCTGGATGCGGGTCGTCCGCAGGCCCGCGAGACCGTGCTGGTCGATCGAGAATTGCCAGGAAAGGAATTCGTCGACCGTCAGCGTGTAGCGGCTGCAGGCTTCCTCAAGGGACAACAGGCCCCCGCGGACGGCGGCAACCACTTCGGCCTTGCGGCGGATGACCCACCGTTTTGTCCCGGGCGCGGGCAGATCCGCAATTGTTAACGGACTGCCGTCAGGCCCGATGACGTATTTGACCCTCGGGCGATGGGGTTCTGTCATGGCGTACTCACAAACTCTCAACCACTGAACTCACTTCAATAACCTACGCTCAGCGACTTAAAATTTGCCTAAGCTCGTAACTCCAATATGAATTGATCTGATTTTGGGGCAGATCGCCGTCCGGATACCCCTCAAACAGCTTCGCCCGGATCAGCGATCCGGGCGATCTCGCGCAGGCTGGTAGCTTGATCAGGTCGCGGGCGTGGCGGCGGGGACGGTGCGTACGACACGCTTGACCTGGTCCACCGTGTAATTCGCGCCGCCGATCGACAGCAAAGCGGGGCTCGCCGACAAGTCGGCGGAATCCACCATGCCCTGAACTTCGGTGGATATCGCCACCGTCTGGCCGTTCTGGTCCTTGCCGGTGGCGGTCAGCTTGTAGGTCCCGGGGGGATACTGCGTGCCGTCATTGCCCTTGCCATCCCAGACGAAGCTGGAGCCGCCGGATTTCAGCGCAAAGTTGCCGCTGTAGACGGTATTGCCGGCGGCGTTGGTGATGCTGACGGTGGAAGAGGTGGTGTCCTTGGCGGCGCTCAGATTCCATGTTGCCGAGGTGTCGAATTTCGTGGTGCTGCCATCGACCGCCACGGTGTTGCCGACATAGACCAGCGCTTCGGTCGCGGCTGCGCTCTTTTGCAGCGCGACCAGCGTTTTCAACTGGTCGTTCGACTTGAGCTGCTGCTCGACGCCCGCGAACTGCACCAGCTGCTGGGTGAACTGGTTGGTATCGAGCGGGTCGAGCGGGTTCTGGTTCTGCAACTGTGTCGTCAGCAGCGTCAGGAAGGTCTGGAAGTTATCCGCGATTCCCGTCGATGCCGTGGAGCTGGTATCGGTGGACGTCGATGTGTTGGTGACTGTTCCGGATACGACCGGCGCCGGCGTGCTAATTGAATCAACTGCCATGACTCTCTCCTCAAATACTGATGTCGACGCCGCTGCTGGATCCCAGCATGCGGCCGTAGCTTCGACCTGCGATCACCGCAGGCATGGAGTCGTCTTCGCTGATCACCAGGCGCTGTGACTGTCGCCCGGAATTGTCGCCGTTGTTCTGCTGTCCCTGCGACTGGTCGCGCAGGCTGAATTGCAGCCCGCCATCGCTGGTCTTCATGCCGGCCTGCTCCAAAGCGCGCTGCAGTTGCGGCGCGTCCTGGCGCAGCATCGCCAGCGTCTCCGGCTTCTCCACCGTCAAATGCGATGTCACGTTGCCGTGGCGATCGACATCGAGACGAACGTCGATGCGACCAAGCTCGGCAGGATCGAGACGAATGTCGAAGCGGCTCTTGCCGGATTGCGCGGATTGCGCGATCTCGACCGCGACGCCGTTGAGCGGGATCGGTGCGTTGGTGGCAATGGTCGCCGTCAACTGCGGCGCGGCGGCGGCAACGGGCGCTGCCGGCTGAAGCTGCTGCGCGGTATTGGCCGGCGGGTTGGGATCGACCGGAGCGAGCTGCGCCGCTTCCGCGACGCGGTGTTCGTGGATGACGGGCGCGGCCGGCTTCGCCGTGGCGTCGGTGCCGTCGGGTTTGACGCCGTCCGCCGCGACGTCGTCGGCCTTGCCGTCCTTGACCGGATGTTTCTCCGGGGCGGCTGCTTGCGCCGGCTGCGAGGTCTGCGCCGTGGTGGCGGCATTGCCCGCGGTGTCGGAGTTGACGGTGGTTTCGGTCGTCGGGGTCTCGGTGCCCGCCGTGGTCGCGGACTTGGCCTGCTTGACGCCGGTCTTCGCAGCGGCGGGCGTGGCGGCTGCAATCAGTGCCGCGAAATCCGGATCGGTGGATGCCGGTGTGGCGGTTTCGGCGGTCGCTCCGGTGCCGGTCGCGGCGGCTGCTTCGGCGGCCGCGGCTTGCGCCTTCAGCACGGCGGCGGCGATTGCCAGCGGCGCAGTGACGCCGGCATTTGCGGTTGCCGGCGCGGTGGCGGTGTCGGTTGTGGCGATGACGACGGGGATGGTGACCGCGACCGCAGTTACCGGCACAGCCTGATCGGTTGCCGTGGTGGCATCGGCGGTCGCGGCCGTAGCGGTATCCGCGGTCTTACCGTCCTTGGTGGAATCCTTGTCCGCCTTGGTGTCCTTCGCGTCCTTGGCGTCGGCCTTGCTGTCGGCCTTCGCCGGCTTGCTGTCCGCAGGGGCATCGGTGCGATCGTTGGCGGGTTTGGCCGGTGCGTCGCGATCGCGCGCAGCTGCCGCGTCGGCGCGGTCGTTGTTGCGGGCACTGTCATCGGCCCTGGGCCGGCTGTCGTCGCGGGGAGCAGGCGCCGGCAGGTCCGGCAGGGCGGACACCGGACGGTCATTCTGGCTGTTGGCCGCAGTGGTATTGTCGATCAGCGAGCCAAAGCGGTCGGACGCCGACGCCTGGTCGTCGCGGGCCGACTTCGATCGCGTATTCTGGATCGACGCGTTTGAGGCGATATCTGAGGTCACGCTAACCACGGCCGGCCTTTCAAGATGAGTTCTACGTCCATTGGAGCAAGGACCGGGCCACCCGCGAACGAAATAAAATATTGATATATTGCAATGCGTTAGAAGGTGGCGGCGTGTAGCTCTCGGGGTTTTGGGCCGCTTTGTTTCTGCCTGTCGGCAAGAATTGCCGTTGGCGCGCGGCCGCCGTGATTGCCTGAGCGGAAGCCGGCCTATATTAAAGAGCATCATCTCAGCCCGTGCCGGAACGCGCGCAAGTTCCGGGATTTGCTTCCGTCTTCCTGATCGCATCGGCTTGCAGCCGGCGCGGTCGCAGCCAGAACCGAAACCATGCTCAACAGTCTGGATCTCGAAGGTCGTCCGCAGGACACCCGGGTCGTGGTCGCCATGTCCGGCGGCGTCGATTCCTCGGCGACGGCTGCGCTGCTGAAGTCGCAGGGCTACGACGTGGTCGGCATCACGCTGCAACTGTACGACCATGGCGCCGCGACCCATCGCAAGGGCGCCTGCTGCGCCGGCCGCGACATCCACGATGCCCGCGACGTCGCCGAACGGATCGGCATTCCGCATTACGTGCTGGATTACGAGAGCAAGTTCCGCGAGTCGGTGATCGACAATTTTGCTGCCAGCTACGCCATCGGCGAGACCCCGGTGCCATGCATCGAGTGCAACCGCTCGGTCAAGTTCCGCGACCTGCTGGCCACCGCGCGCGAACTCGGTGCCTCCGCGCTGGCCACCGGCCATTACGTGGCGTCGCGCCGCCTCGCCAGCGGATCGCGCGCGCTGGTCTGCGCCGCGGACGCCGATCGCGACCAGAGCTATTTTCTGTTCGCCACCACGCAAGAGCAGCTCGACTATCTGCGCTTTCCGCTCGGCGATATGACCAAGCCGCAGACCCGCGAACTCGCGCGGCAGTTCGGTCTGTCGGTCGCCGACAAGCAGGACAGCCAGGACATCTGCTTCGTGCCGTCCGGCCGTTACACCGACGTGATCGAGCGCATGAAGCCGAACGCGCTAGAGCCCGGCGATATCGTCGATATGGACGGTCGCGTCATCGGCCGCCATGAAGGCATCGTGCATTTCACCGTCGGCCAGCGCCGCGGCCTCGGCATCGCCGCCGCTGCGCCTCTCTATGTGATCAAGCTCGACGCCGCGGCTCGTCGCGTCATCGTGGGGCCGCGCGAGGCGCTGCGCATGCATCGTATCATGCTGCGCGACATCAACTGGATCGGCGACGGCGCGCTGGATCGCGCGGTGGGCGATGGCCTCGAACTGTTCGTCAGGGTGCGCTCGACCCGCGCGCCGCAGCCGGCCTGGCTGCGGGCGGTGAATGGCGGCTACGAGATCGAACTTGTCGGTGGCGAGGAGGGCGTATCGCCCGGCCAGGCCTGCGTGTTCTACGACGCGGCCGGCGGCCAGGCCCGCGTGCTTGGCGGCGGCTTCATCAAGAGTGCCGCGGCGAAAAGCGTTGTCGGTATCCCTGTGCATAATGTTAATGTCGCCCAACCGCTGGTCGCAGCGTTGCGCGTGTAAGAGTTCAGGGCAGGAAATGGCTGGCGATATCGACCGCGCGGGGGTCGCGAAAGCCTACGGGCTGTGGGCACCGATCTATGACATCGTGTTCGGCAAGGTGTTCGACGCCGGCCGCCAGGCCACCATCCTCGAGGCCGACAAGATCGGCGGCCGGATTCTCGATGTCGGTGTCGGCACCGGCCTGTCGCTGATCGACTATTCCCGCACCACAAAAATCTGCGGCGTCGATATTTCCGAGCCGATGCTGCGCAAGGCGCATCAACGGGTGAAGGCGCTGAACCTCACCAATGTCGAGACGCTGGCGGTGATGGACGCCAAGAATCTGGCCTTCGCCGATGGCTATTTCGACGCGGTGGTCGCGCAATATGTCATCACCGCGGTGCCGGATCCCGAAGCCACCCTCGACGACTTCATCCGCGTGCTGAAGCCGGGCGGCGAACTGATCCTGGTCAACCACATCGGCGCCGAGAGCGGCCCGCGAAAACTGTTCGAGCTGGCTTTCGCCCCCTTGGCGCGACGGCTTGGCTGGCGCCCGGAATTTCCGTGGGGCCGTCTGGTCGATTGGGCCGCAGCACACGGCGGCGTGACGCTCACGGAACGCCGGCCGATGGCCCCGATGGGACATTTCTCCCTGATCCGCTACCGGAAATCCTAAGGGCCGCTTTTCTCGGGAACCTCGGGGCTCAAACCCTGTTTTATCCCGATGCGGATCAAACAGCCCCTGTTGCTCGCCAGTTTCCTGATCGCCGGTTGCAGTGCGGCCTTCGCACAGGCGCCGCCGACGCCTGCTACGCCCTCGGCGCAGATCGCGCCGGTTCCGCCGCGCGGAGCAACCAACTGCACGCCGACCGAGACCGGTCCGCGGGGCACCATCACTCCGAACGGCAACGCGACGACCGGACAAAGCCCGGAGCCGCTTGCCGACAAGCTGGCGCGCTCCGACGGCGTGCTGTGCCCGCCGACCGGCGTCGATTCAGAAATCCACGCGCCGACGCCCGACACCGGCAATACGCCGGTAATCCCCCCGCCCGGCAGCCCCGGCGGCGACCCCAGCGTGCGTCCGAAATAGATCCCCCTTAGCGATCATGCTGACACTCATGCCCGGCCTCGTGCCGGGCATTTGCATGTCGGCTTCGCGAACAAGTTCCACGTGAGAAGGTCGCCGATGGCTGGCTCACACCATGCCCGCATGGTTTCCAGATCGTTACGCGATTGCTTCGATATCGACATATCCGTCGCCGTCGAATTAACGCAAACTGTAGGAGTGAGTTGTGAGATAACGCGGTTGGTCTATTGAGTCGAACTGTCGGCCTGTGGCCGGCCGGTTCGGGAATTAACCATGCGTGTCGCGATCGTCCACGACTGGCTTTACACGTTGGGCGGCGCCGAGCAGGTGCTGCGCGAGATGCTGCGTTGCTATCCGGACGCGGACGTTTTCACGCTGTTCGATGTGCTGACGCCGGAGGATCGCGCCAAGATCGGTTTCAAGAAAGCCAAGACCAGCTTTCTGCAAAACATGCCGTTCATCCGCAAGCTGCATCGCTCCTATCTGCCGCTGATGCCGATCGCCATCGAGCAGTTCGATCTGTCGGGCTACGATCTGGTGATTTCCAGCAGCTATGCGGTCGCCAAGGGCGTCATCACCGGTCCAAACCAGCTTCATATCTCCTACGTACATTCGCCGATGCGCTATGCCTGGGATCTTCAGCATGCCTACCTGAAAGAAAGCGGCCTGACCGGAGGCATCAAGAGCGCGCTGGCCCGCGCACTGCTGCATCGGATACGAATCTGGGATGTGCGCACCGCGCACGGTCCGGACGCAATGCTGGCCAATTCCAATTTCGTCGCCAAGCGCATCAAGAAGGTCTACGGCCGCGAGGCCCAGGTGATCTATCCGCCGGTGACGATGTCCACTTTGCCAACCGACCTGCCGTCGGGCGGGCATTTTCTCGCGGCCAGCCGGCTGGTGCCCTACAAGAAGATCGAGGCCGTCATCCGCGCCTTCGCCGAATTGCCGGATCTCAAGCTGGTGGTTGCGGGGCACGGTCCCGATGCGGAGCGGCTGCAGGCGATGGCCGGTCCCAATGTGAGCTTCGTCGGCTTCGTCACCGACGAGCGGCTGCGCGAACTGATGGCCACCGCGCGGGCCTTCGTATTCGCCGCCGAAGAGGATTTCGGCATCATCGTGGTGGAGGCGCAGGCGGAAGGCGCACCGGTGCTGGCGCTCGGCCGCGGCGGCGCGCGCGAAACGGTGTCGGCGGCACCGGGCCATCGCACCGGGATGTTCTTCGACTCCCCGAGGCCGGAAGCGATCGCACAATGCGTCCGCGCCTTCGTGGCGCAGGAAGCCTCGTTCTCGCGCGCGGAATGCCGGGCCCGCGCCGAAATATTCTCCGCCGCACGTTTCCGCAGCGAGCTGATGGCTTTCATCGACAGCCAGATGGCCACCTTTACCGGCGAAAGACGGCGAGGGCCCGCAAGCGGCTCCGTTCTAAACACGCTGGGATTGCGCCGGCGCTGGACCGACAGCGAGCGCCAGGCGGGAAAGCCGGCGGCGTAAGGCTGAGCGAACCGCCTCACCTGTCCCGGACGCGACAAGATTCCAGTGACGAACCAACTCTAGTTGGCTGTCGCGTGCGGCTTGTGGTCCGGAAACCGGCTGTTCAATGCCGTTTTCAAAAACTTGAAATGGCTGATGCTGACGGCGAGCTCGCGCAACCTTCGCTGGCCGTTGGAAATTTCCTTCTCGAACAGATCGAGATGATCGCTGTCGAGCTTTTCCCGGGTGAGATATTCGTCGTTGCCGTTGCCGAAGGTCACCGCCGCGCGGGCCAGCACATCATCGACGCGGCGGGTGAGGCCGGCCTGCTCGGCTTCGGCCGAGCGCAGCGCCTCGTCGAGCGCGCGAACGACGGCTTCGATGCGGCCGTGATCGGTCTCGGCATCGCGCTCCGCCGAGCGCGCCTTGAATTCGCGCTCGCCAGTCAGGCTCCTCAGATAGCCTTGGGCGCGAGACCTCAGGAACAGCTGGAACATGTTACATCCGTCCAAGGCGCGGAGAAGATACCGCGCCCCTCCGTCTTGGATCACCGTGGTTACAAATCAGTTAACGGGCGCCTAGGCCGTAGACTCACAATTGCGTAACCACAGCCGTATTGAGGCGAGCTGGACCATTGCGATGAAGTTGGCGGCCAGCTTGTCATAGCGTGTGGCGACACGGCGGAAGTGCTTGAGCTTGGATAAGGAAGGGGCGATGGGGGCGTTCGCCCAACTGATATCGTCGGACAGGATGGCGGCGACGGCACCGCCGACCTCGTTCGGCAGGCCCAAGCGGAGCCTGTCACTTGTTTTTCGCTATTTTTTTGGCGAAATTGACGTCGAAGTAGTCACGCCACGCGACGATGCAATCGCCTTCTATCTCGAAGATGCCCATCACCTTCACTGCGGCTACTTCGCTCCCATCAGCGCGTACAAAACGGTCCAGCCGCTCGGTCAACACGCGATTTCCGTCCGCAGCGATAGCAAGCATGTCAAAATGGACTGCTGCGATGTCCGGCGATCTGCCGGGCCGCTCGATAAAAGCTATCGCCTCTTCGATGCCGGTGGTAGTCGACACGCCCTCATTGACCCAGACCGTCTTGGGGGTAAACCATCGCCGAATTGCGGCTTTCCCGTTATCTTCGGCGATAGCAGCGCTGAAGGCAGTGACCGTTTCGACTGGTGCTGGCATCTTAATATCCTTCATTTTGCTAGACGTGTCGCACGTCTGTGACCAGGCCCCCGTGGAGAACATTACGGCCGCTATCGCTACAAGCGCATACTTCATCTGAAAAATCCCTTGGTGGAGTTGCATTGAAATGCCGATGTTTGGAGCTACAGCAACTGCCCGCCCGAAATGTCGAAGGTCGTACCGTTCGCCCAGCCCATATCGTCGGACAGGATGGCCGCGACCGCCCCGCCGACATCGTCCGGCAGGCCGACGCGCCCCAGTGCGATGCCTTTGGCCACGTAGGCGTTCACATCGTCATTGTCGCGCACCGCACCACCGCCAAAGTCGGTCGCAATGGCGCCGGGCGCAATCGCGTTCACCCGGATACGGCGTGCGCCGAGTTCGACCGCCATGTAGCGGGTCAGGACCTCGACCGCAGCCTTCATCGCCGCATACAGGCTGTAGCCTGGCAGCGTGAAGCGCACGAAGCCGGACGAGACGTTCAGGATGCGGCCGCCGTCCTCGATAAGGGGCAGCAGCTTTTGGGTCAGGAAGACCGGTCCGCGCAGATGCGTCGTGACCAGCGATTCGAACTCCTCTTCGGTCGCTTCTGCGAAGTTGGCGAAAAGGCCGTTGCCGGCATTGTTAACGAGAAAGTCGAAGCGCTCGCGACCGAAATCGGTCTTCAGGGTTTTGGCGACCGTCGTTGCAAATGTCGGGAAGCTAGCGGTATCGGTGACGTCGAGCGCCAGCATGGCGGCGGTGCCGCCCAGCGCCTCGATCTCCTGGCGCAACGCATCGGCTTCCACCGCGCCGCTGCGGTAGGTGCCGACAATGTGGACACCGCGTTTGGCAAGATGCAGCGCCATGTTGCGGCCGAGGCCCCGGCTGGCGCCGGTGATGAGTGCGATTTGATTGGTCAAAGCTTGCCTCTGTCGAAGGTCGTGCTGAGAAGAGATTTCCCCATCCACGTTGGATGATCCGAAAATAGTGGCCGAGCAGCTTGCCGGCGCGCCTGATACGCTCAAAATCTTGCCTGATTGTCTCAACAGCTTTGCTTAAGCTGGTGGAGGTGTTAGACTTGGGCATGAGCACCGAACTAGCGCAGCACCTCGATATCGCTTGCCGCCACGCGAAATCGGATTGGACGAACTCGTCAATACCGCGCCTCGACATTTACGTCATGCAAGTTTCGGTTGCTGCACCATGCCCGTACCGATCGATGGTTTGCTTTATCCTGCAGGGTTCAAAACGTGTCGCCATCAACAAGAGCCTATTGAGCTACGATGGCTCGGAATATCTCATCAGTGCCCTCGATCTGCCGCTCATCGGTCAGATTTGGGCTACCGATGATGGGCAGCCATACGTCGCGGTATCGCTCGATCTGGACCCCACAGTGTTGGCAGAGGTCGTAGCTGCCATGCCATCGGTGCGGGAAAATGACCTTCAGGACGCCGGTATTGCGATCAACCCGATGACGGCTCCGCTACGGGAGACATTGCTTCGCCTGCTGGCCTTGCTTGACACGCCTGATGACATCCCGGTTCTTGCACCAATGGTCGAGCGAGAGTTGATGTATCGTCTGCTGCAAGGCCCGCAGGGCAGGCTGCTGCGTCAAATTGCACATCCTGACGGTGCGTTGAATAGGGTTCGGCGGGCCGTTGGATGGATCCGGGACAATTACAAGGCGCGGTTGCGCATCGAAGCTCTGTGCGATGCAAGTGGGATGAGCCGGGCGAGCCTACATCGCCACTTCTTGGCCATCACCGGGGTAAGTCCTCTTCAATACCAGAAACAGCTGCGCTTGCAGGAGGCTCGTCACCTACTCTTGGCTGGCGGCAGAAATGCCTCAGACGCTGGGTTTGCGGTCGGCTACGAAAGCGCCTCGCAATTCAGCCGAGAGTATCAGCGTCAATTCGGCGCTCCGCCCGCGCGTGACGTTCGTCAGATTAAGCATGTGATTGCGAGTGGGGCAGCAGCTTGAGCGGGCGTGCCGCGCGTTCGTCGCTCTGAGCCTGCCCGGCAATATCGCAACGTGAGAAGCCCTCCGACTTCCAGAGCACTATCGTTTTCGGGAAAGCCGGCTCCACAAGCTGATGGCGGCTACACCCGCTCGCGCGCCCTAAGGCCGCCGGTCCGCGATCAAGAAGTTGCGGACGTTCCCGTTTATGAGTTCACGACCTAGCCAGATTTCGCGGCGGCAGATAGATACGAGGAAAATCAGGGAGTGAAATCATGGCGCACAATGGCCGAAGGTTTTTAGCGCGGCTGGTCATGGCCGGCCTGCTGTTGGTGCCACCAGCGGGCGTTGCCGTGGCCGGCGAGCCTGAACCGCGCGACATCCTGGCGCCGACCGGCACGTTGCGCGTCGGCCTGTACACGGGAACGCCGACGTCGATCCTGCCGGATCCCAAGGTGGGTGGTCCCAAGGGGGTCGGCTACGATCTTGGCAAGGCGCTCGCGGAAAAGCTCGGCGTACCCTATGAGCCCGTCGTATTCTCCAGGAACGCCGAGGTGCTCGAAGCCGTGAAAACCGGCAAGGTCGATGCCGCCTTCACCAACGCTTCGCCGGCACGGGCCAAGGTGATGGATTTCGGTCCGTATTATCTCGAAAGCGAACTCGGCTATCTCGTGCAGCAAGGCTCTGCGGTGGCCAGGCTGGCCGATGTCGATGTGGCCGGACGCCGCGTGGGCGTCACCGAAGGCAGCTCGTCGGATGCCGCTCTCAGCCATGACCTGAAACAGGCGGAGATCGTTCGCGTCGCGACCGTCACACTGGCGGGGGAGATGCTGGCGGCCGGCGAGCTCGATGTTTTCGCCACCAACAAGGCGACGCTCTACGAGCTTGCGGAAAAGGCGCCGGGCTCGAAAGTGCTTGATGGCCAGTGGGGCGTCGAGCGCCACGCCATCGCCATTCCGAAGGGCAGGGAGCAGGGGCTGGCCTTCGTTCGACAGTTTACCGAGCAGGCCAAGGCGCAGGGCGTGGTGACGGCCGCTATCGCCCGTTCCGGATTACGTGCGGCGACGACCGCTGCGGCGCAGCCCTAGTTGCTAACTGTTCCATCTGAAAGGGGTATTCATCGGCCTGCAAGTTCGGCTACACCGCCAGCGGGTTCACCGCGCTGCGGCGCGTGAGCTGATCGAAGACATCGGGAAGGACATCACGTGACGGCTCTGAGCAAATTCACCGGCATCATCGCGACCGCCGCCGCCATTTTCCTGGCGGGCGCCAGCGCTCATGCGCAGTCGTTCCCAGCCAAGCAGGTGACGTTCTTCGTACCCTATGCCG
>NZ_JAQGJD010000418.1 GCF_028290785.1 Tardiphaga sp.
ATGGCTTGGGCCCATCCGCCATTGCCAGCGCAGATGCCGCTTCTCCGCGTCCAACTCTCACACCCGTCGGCGCAGGCCCTGGTGCAGGGCATCGAGGCCTCGCAACTCACGGATTGCGACAAGATTATCATGATTCGTCCGCATGGGCGCCCGATAACAGCACAGCGCTCGCCGCCGCTGGACTGGCAGGGCTTGGAATCGCCTGGCTTCCCGACGGCATCCCATGACTATGTTGCGTCCGGCGCGCTTGTTCCTGTCATGACGCGCTGTCCTCCTCCACCGGCAGGCATCTATGTTGTCCGTCCACTGAGTCAGCATCGGGCGCGCAAGGGGAGGCTCGTTGGCGCAACGCTGCTCGCATGTTTCGAACAAGCTACGCCCATTTGAGGTGTCGGCGGCTGACTCAGACCCACAAGCGGCGCGAAGCGTCAATGCGACAAACGCCCGGTCCCCGAACACATCGCGCAGCCTTCGCAGCCGCTGCATGCAGATGTCGTCCGCCCGATCCGGAACGAGCACGGCGATCAAGCCTTCGTTTCAGTCGACGACGTCCGCCCAATCGAGGATGCACTTCGCCTTGCCGCCGCGTTTCTTGCCGACTGACAGTAAGCGGCACAGTCGCGAGTATGCGGGCCGATCGGTCGGGTAGACCAGAAGCGACGTGCCGTCGGCGAGATCAAGGCGGCAACCGACGATTAGCCGGACGCCGGTGACTTTGGCGGCTTCGTGCGCCCGCACGATGCCGGCAACACCGTTGCGGTCGACGACGGCCAGCGCCGCGATCCCCAGCAGCGCCGCCGTCGCAAACAACTCATCAGCTGAACTCGCGCCGCGCAGGAAAGTGGAGGGCGATGTGCATCGGAGTTTGGCATACCGCGCGTTCATCCACGTCGACATGGATGCCTTCTATGCGTCCGTCGAGCAGCGGGACAATCCGGAGCTCCGGGGAAAGCCCGTCGCCGTCGGTGACTCCAGGGAGCCCGGCGTGGTCGCGGCCGCAAGCTATGAAGCGCGAAAGTGCGGGGTTCGTTCGGCGATGCCGTAGGTCACCGCAGGCGGCAGTGTCGTCCGGACCTCGTTTTCGTGAAGTCCCGCTTCGAGGTCTACAAGGCGATCCGCCAGCAGATCCGTCTCACTCGGACTATCGGGCCACCGGTCGGGTGGATTTTTCCCGCTCCGAAAACTTGCCTGCGACGCCAAGCGCCCGACTTCGAGTGAATCGCTGCCTTTGCCGCCAAAAGCCGCATAGAGGTCCACTGACCTGACGTTCAGGGCGTTGCGCAGACCGTTCATCAAGGTCGCAGCGAAGCAGTTGCGCGAAAACAGCAACCGGCCACCTCAGGCACTCAGTTCGGGCTAAGTCCATCTTGGGCAAATCCAGAGCCGGCCTTCAATGGACCTTCGTTAAGCAATCCTTGAAGAATTTCCGTCCAAGCCCCAATGCGGATTGGAATAGAGTTAAAAAAGAGTTAACTTGAAGCTAGATCGATAGCCTTCAGTCGCGTTCAGATCGTCACAATGAGCCTCTCTCGCCGGAATTTCATGCAAGCCGCCGTCATGGGAGGTGCCGCGTTGAGCGGAGGTGCCGCCCTGAGCGCGGTCGGCATGAAACGACGCCGCCCCCTGATGTCGCCGCTTCCGCCGATGGCCGACCTTTCAGGCCTGGCGCCGCCCTCCGCGGCGTTGAACTCGCAATCTTTAGCGCTTGGCCGTCTCTTTCCCTCTCTGGTGGATCCCGATACCACAGAGGGCCCTTTCATCGCTAACACGCTTTCCAGCAAAGATTCTTTTGCCGGTTACATTCGCCAAGGCGAACCCGGTAACTCCGTTTTCCTCAGGCAGGCCGGCGCCCGCGCCACCATTCCCTGGGCCCCGATTTTCGTGCGGGAGGATAACCACCTCTTGCAGCTCCCGTCGTCGGTGACGCGACAAATAGACTGTGCTGATCTTCTGGTGATGAACGAAAGCAGCGCGCGTTATCCCGTCTTCGGTAACAAGGCGCGCAAATACGAGTTTCTGCTCCCGAACCTGAGGTGGTCCGGCTCCAAGCGTCTGGGGACGGTCGGCGCGGTGTCCAGCAATCATGCATTGCAGTTTGCCCTGGCCAATCGTGTGGCCGACCTGACCGGTGGCGGACAGCCGCTGAATTGCGCCCTGGACTTGGTGCTTTTCGAGGTCCCGGGAGCCGTCACAGACATGGCGCGACTAGCGATTCTGCGAAGGCTGGTTCAACACGTCGTCATCGCTAAGAACGATGTCGAATTGGTCGGTGAGGCTGCCCAGGAATATGCGAGAAACTGGTTGCACCCGGATACAGATTTGCTAGTTCCGCCGGGCGGCTCGAACGAGGTGAGCGTGTTGGGGCATATGAATGCGGTCGCCGAGTTGGCGCAGTTCCTTGACGCCGCTCAGGCGTGGAGTGCACCGCCTGATTTGATTTTTGTCGCCATGGGCAGCGGCTCGACGGTTTTGGGCCTTCTCCTCGGCGTCCAATTGATGGGATGGAAGACCAAGGTCGTGGGAGTGGCCGATCAGGACAAATCCTATCTGACGCGATGGCTTGTAAACCGGCACCCCTCGTTGCCGTTTGTGGAAGGGAATGTTGCCAAACTCGCTCGCAGTACGGTCGATTGGCTGCAAGCAATTGGCTTTCCCGGCCTTTCTCCTGACGTCCTTCGCGTGATCCAACACGACATATTCGTGCCGGATTCCGCTAGTTGGGAGCCCGGTTACGGCTTAATCGAAGGCACCGACGTTGCGTGGGCAGACGAGTTGAAAGAGGCCGGACTGAGCCTTGATCCAGTTTTTACTTTGAAAGCTTGGCGATCGCTGCTCACCATGTCTAAGGCGGGGGCGCTCAGGAACAAGAAGGTCCTTTTTTGGAACACCTACAACAGCTTCGACTACACGCCGCCTCTCCTATCCAGTTTGGGATAGCCGATGCGCAGTCACAGACCATTGATTGTATACATCGCGGCCGTCATGTTTTTGACGCTGGCATATTTTGCATCGCCTCTTTCGAGAGAGGCCGTTTGGCAGGTATTTCCGGGCCTTGCCACGACGGCCTACGCGCATCCACTAGGCACCGCGCTGCTATTTCTAGTCACATCCGCCGTCCTCACATTTCTGGCCTTTCCCTCCATGCCGATGATTTGCATAGCGGCAGGCTTTTACATGGATGGGTTCAACGGTGCCACCACTGTGCTGCTCGGCAGCGCCTTTGGCGGTTTGAGCGCGTTCCTATTTTATCGGCAGCACATTCGCCGTCCCGACGCACTACTAAAACAACAGTCCGCTGTGAAGGTTTGGTTAACCTTGCTCGGATTGCGGCTCTCGCCGCTCGTACCCTCCCCACTGGTGAACTTCATTGCCGCAATCTTTGACGTCTCACCACTTCAGTACCTGACGACCAGTGTGTTGGGCGGCGCGCCACTCGTCCTGTTCTATGCGCAAATAGGACAGCAAGGGCACCACTTATTGTCCGGCCAAACTCCGCATTGGCAGCAATTTTCAGGATACTTGATCATATTAACATTAAGCACGTTGCTGAGCGCGATGGGGCCTTGGAAGTCGGTGCTGAATGAGCTTAGGCAAAAAGGCTTGACCGGCTCAAGTAATCTTTCGCTACACTCAACACCTGGTCAATAATCGTTCGTTTACCGATAAACACGGTTTTCTCCGTATTCTGCCACTTTTTCTTAAGTTCAGACCTGTAGATTTGCAGGCGCTTCTACCGACATAAAGTAAAGAGCGCCGCCATGTTCCCGAAACACTTCGTCCTTGGGTCGCTGAGCGGCGCCATGGCCTTTCTTTTCGTAACCTCAAGCTGGGCAGCTGATCTTGCAGAGATCAAGCAGCGAGGCGAAATCCGCCATATCGGCATCCGCTACGCCAATTTTGTGACCGGAGCGGGCGATGGCTTAGACGTCGAGCTGATGCAGGGTTTCGCCAAACGAATAGGGGTGTCCTACAAGCTTGTTTATTCAGATTTTTATTCGGTGATCCGCGATTTACTAGGCAAGGATGTCGTGCGCCAAAACGACAAAGTCACGCTGGCGGGTGACTATCCAATCAGAGGCGATGTAATATCAGCCGGCTTCACCGTGTTGCCGTGGCGTGAGGCGATCCTTCTATATTCCGAGCCGACTCTTCCATCCCAGGTTCTGTTGGTGGCACCAGCCGAGTCCGATCTTCAACCGATCAAGG
>NZ_JAQGJD010000247.1 GCF_028290785.1 Tardiphaga sp.
CAGCAACTGGTCGTGGGAGAGCTGGCCCTCGGCGCCGTGGCCGTCCTCCTTCTCGCCCATGCCCGTTTCCAGCGAGCCGAGCACACCGAGCTCGCCCTCGACGGAGATGCCGCCGAGATGGGACATGTTCACCACCTTCTTCGTCACGTCGACATTGTAGGTCCAGTCCGCCGGCGTCTTGCCATCGGCCTTCAGCGAGCCGTCCATCATGACCGACGTGAAGCCGGCCTGGATCGCCGTCATGCACGTCGCCGGTTCATTGCCGTGGTCGAGATGCACGCAGACGGGAATGTGGGGGTAGATCTCCATCACCGCGTCCATCATATGCTTCAGCATGATGTCGTTGGCGTAGGACCGCGCGCCGCGCGAGGCCTGGATGATGACCGGCGCATCGACCGCCGCCGCGGCGTCCATGATCGCGAGACCCTGCTCCATATTGTTGATGTTGAAGGCCGGCACGCCGTAGCCGTGCTCGGCGGCGTGATCCAGCAATTGCCGTAGGGTAATGCGTGCCATGGGACCTCCTGTTGTGTGAGAGTCTCGCTATTTCGCGCCGCGCTTGCGTTCAATCAGTTGCAGGATCAGCGGCGTCAGAATGAGCTGCATCGCCAGGTCGAGCTTCGAGCCGTGGATCACGATGGAATTGGCGCGCGACATGAAACTGGCGGGGATCATCGACAGCAGATAGGGAAAGTCGATGCCGCGCGGATTGCGAAAGCGGATCACCACCATCGATTCGTCGGGCGTGGGGATCCAGCGCGCGATGAACGGGTTCGACGTGTCCACCGTCGGCACACGCTGGAAGTTGATGTCGGTCTCGCTGAATTGCGGGCAGATGTAATGGATGTAGTCCGGCATCCGGCGCAGGACGGTGTCGGTAACCGCTTCGGTGGAATAGCCGCGATCGCTGCGGTCTCGGTGCAGCTTCTGGATCCATTCGAGATTGATGACCGGGACGACGCCGATCTTGAGATCGGCATATTGCGCGACGTTGACCGTCTCGGTTACCACCGCGCCGTGCAGGCCTTCATAGAACAGCAGGTCGGAATTTTCCGGAAGCTGCTGCCACTCGGTGAAGGTGCCGGGCGCGCCGCCGTGTTTCTCGGCTTCGACATCGTCGTGAATGTAGGTGCGCGTCCTCCCGGAGCCGGTGACACTGTAGTCGCGAAACGTGGCCTCCAGCTCTTCGAACAAATTGGTGTCGGGGCTGAAATGGCTGAAGTGCTTGTTGCCGCGCTCGGACTCGTCTGCCATCCGGTTGCGCATCTCGAGGCGGTCATAACGATGGAACGCATCGCCCTCGATATAGACCGCCTCGACCTTCTCGCGGCGAAAGATCTGCTCGAACGTTCGCTTCACCGAGGTGGTGCCCGCGCCTGACGAGCCGGTGATCGAAATGATCGGATGCTTTCGCGACATGAGGCCCTCTAGACACGGAAAAGGCCCCGGCGCGCGAACAAGGGATCGACCTTGGTCGCAGCGGCGGGATCAAGATGCAGCAATTCGATGCGCTGCACCTTGTCGATCGAACCCATGATCAACGGCACGCGCTGGTGAATGGACGTCGGCGCCAGATCGAGAATGCGCTCGCGGCCGGTGATGGCACCGCCGCCGGCCTGCTCGACGATGAAGGCCATCGGATGCGCCTCATACAACAGCCGCAACCGGCCATCGCCATAGCCTTTGCGGGCATCGGACGGGTACAGGAACACGCCGCCGCGGATCAGGATGCGATAGGCCTCCGCGACCAGCGACGCGATCCAGCGCATGTTGAAGTTCTTGTTGCGCGGGCCCTCCTCGCCGGCGAGGCATTCCTCGACGAAGTCGCGCACCGGCTGTTCCCAGTGGCGATGGTTGGAGGCGTTGATGGCGTATTCGGCGCTCTCGGCGGGAATCTGCACGCGGCTTCGGATCAGTCTGTAAGTGCGCTCGGCGCGATCCAGCGTAAAAATATCGACGCCGTCGCCGAGCGTCAGCACCAGCGAGGTCTGCGGGCCGTAGACGACGAAACCGGCGGCGATCTGCGCGCTGCCACGGCCGGTGAACGGCGTTTCGCCGGTGTCCGCCGGCATGATCGAAAAGATCGTGCCCACGGTCATGTTGGTTTCGATGTTGGATGAGCCATCGAGCGGGTCGTAGGCGATCGAGATCGGACCGGAGGCATCGCCGACCTCATGGGTCTCGGCCTCTTCCGAGGCCAGCGCCGCGTAGGGCACGGCCTTCAGCGCCGCGCGGATGATCTGGTCGGCGCGGACGTCGAGGTCCTTCTGCACGTCGCCGTCGGCGTTCTCGCCGCCCTGCGCCGCACCGGTAATCCCGGCCAGCGCGCCGCGGCCGATCAGTTCGGAAATCTCGATCGAGGCCACCGCAAAGGCATCCACCGCCGCCGCCACAGCGAGCCGCACGGGGTCCTGCCCCGCGAACGAATTGGTATGCCGAAACAGCGTCAGGTCGCGGGTCTTAAGGTCTTGGGTCATCGTCGCCTCCCAGGAAATGCACCGCCCCTTCTGGCATGGGCGTTGGTTGCATTGACACACCCGAAGGCGGCCACTCCTGTTGCCCACAGATATTGACGACCGCCGCTAAATAAGGGAAATTTCATTATCTTCGCTGTGACGAAAGCTTTCCTTATATGTCGAAGCGCTTTCGCGACGTCTCTATCCGGCAGTTGCGCGCGCTGGCCGCGCTGCAAGCCAGCGGCAGCATCACCGCGGCCGCTGGAAAACTGCACCTGACCCAGCCCGCGGTGACGCTGCAATTGCGCAACCTGCAGGCGCTGGCCGGCCTGCCGCTGATCCAGCGCACCGGCGACGGCATGGTGCTGACCGACGCTGGCCGCGAAGTGCTGGCGCTGTCGGAACGCATCGAGGCGGCGATGGCGGCCTGTGCCACGTCGCTGGAGATGATGGCCGGCAAGACCGGCGGCCGAATTTCGATCGGCGCGGTATCGACCGCCAAATATTTCGTGCCGTTCGCGATCTCCGGCTTCTCCAAGCTGCATCCGGAGATCGAGGTGCGGCTGACCATCGGCAACCGCCAGGAGATCGGCGCGGCGCTGCGCGGCTACGATCTCGACTTCGCGATCATGGGCCGGCCGCCGGTCGATATCGAGATGGACGTGCACCTGATCGGCGATCACCCCCACGTCATCATCGCGCCGACCGCGCATCGCCTGGCGCGGAAAGCCAAGCTGGCGTTAAGCGACCTTGCGGGAGAGACCTTTCTCACCCGCGAGCCCGGCTCCGGCACGCGGGGGCTGATGGAGCAACTGTTCGAATCCGCCGGCGTGCGGCCGACCATCGGCATGGAGATGAGCAGCAACGAGACCATCAAGCAGGCGGTGATCGCCGGGCTCGGCATCGCCTTCATCTCGGCGCATACGGTGGCCACCGAACTCGACGAGCGGCGGCTGGCGATGCTCGACGTGGTCGGGCTGCCGATCGTCCGGCAGTGGTTCGTGGTCTCGCGCCGCGACAAGGTGCTGCTGCCGCCGGCGCAGGCGATGCAGCGGTTTCTCGGCGAGCAGGGCGCGCAGTTCCTGCCGCGCACCCACGGCCGGCTGCGCTTGACGCGACCGTCGAAACACGACGCCGGCTAGGACCGCGCGACCCGGGCTTGTGGCCGCCATGAGAGCCGGTATGATGCCGATCGATGCAGCCCCCGCACCCCCGAAGGCACGCGGCCTGATCGATCCGATGACACATAACGCCTGAACCGGTTTCAGGACGCGGAGCGGCGTCGCCTGGCGATGCCGCACAGAAAGAGACGGGGAATGACCACGGCCATCGCCAACACCACCGCGCCGACCAGCGTGGTGAGCGCGCTTTATCTCGGCACCAAGACGCTCCATACCGAAGCGGAACGATCCGGAATTATCCGCGACCTGCTGCGCGGCGAGGCCAGCCGCGACGGCTACATCCTGCTGCAGCGAAACCTGCTGCCGGCCTACCGCGCGCTGGAGCTTGGCCTTGAGCGGCACCGCGACACGCCCGCTTTGGCGGCACTGGCGGCCTATCGCCTCGATCGCGCGACGCCGCTGCAGGCCGATATCACCGCACTATGCGGCGGCGACTTTGCCGGCATTCCGCTACTGCCCGCCGGCGAGGCCTATGCCGCGCGCATCGCGCAGGCCGCCGAAGGCGACGGGGAGAGATTGATCGCGCACGCCTATACGCGCTATCTGGGCGACCTCAGCGGCGGCCAGATTTTGAAGCGACTGCTGGCGGAGAAACCTGGCCTGCAGCCCGATGAATTGTCGTTCTATGATTTCCCGGGCCATGCGGACCTCGCCGCGTTGAAAGCCGACTATCGCAGCGCGCTGGACAAGGCCGGCGCATTGGCGGCCAACCCGCAGGCGATTATCGAGGAAGGCTCAACGGCGTTCTCGCTGAACATCGACCTGTCCTGGGCAGTGCAGAACGCGTTGCTGCCGGCGCCGGCTGCCGCGGAGTAGGCGTCGAATGACGCGCGCGCGATCGACGAACGCGCATTAGGAAACCGCGAAAACCCGCGACGTTTGTGACGTCGATGACGCCCAGGTCACTGGTGCCAGCATTGGCGCCAACTGCCCCGGGGCGGCTCATTCGGGTGCGGCGATACGAATGGGACGTGTTCCGACCGCAGCGCCTGTGGCGCGGTCGATGGTGACGGGATCGATCTCCGTTCCAGTCTCGGCGTCGAAGAACCGGGTCACCTTGCCGCCGCCGCGATGTTTGCGTCCCCACGCGCCGATTGAAAACAGCACCGGCAACAAGTCGCGGCCGGCCTCGGTCAGCACATATTCGTCCCGTGGCGGACGCTCCGAATACCGGCGTTTCGCCAGCAGCCCCTCCTCGGTCAGGGCTGACAACCGCCCCGTCAACATGGTCGGAGCGATACCGAGGCTTTTGCGGAAATCATCGAAGCGGGTCAGCCCGGCATTGGCATCGCGCATGATCAGCATGCTCCATGCGTCCCCCACGAGCGCCAGGCTCCGGGCGATCAGGCAGGGCTCGTTCGAAAGATTCTTCATGTCGGTATCTTTTTAGTAGTGACTTACTATTGTTTTCATAGTAACTCATCGCTCATCGATGTTCCACAACAAAATGAAAGCGGAAACCTATGAGCAAGAAAGCACGCGGCATTGCCCTGGTTACGGGTGCTTCCTCCGGTATCGGGCTGGCGACGGCGCAAGCGCTGCGGCGTGACGGTTACCGCGTCTTCGGCACCAGCCGAAAGCCGATGCCCAATACCGCAGACGGGATCACGATGCTGGTCTGCGACGTGATCGACGATGCATCCGTGCAGCGCGTCGTCGATGAGGTGCTCAGCCGCGCCGACGGGATCGATCTTCTCGTCAACAACGCCGGTCTTGGCCTCGTTGGGGGCGCCGAAGAATCCTCGGTTGCACAGGTGCAAGCGCTGTTCGACGTCAATCTGTTCGGCGTCATCCGGATGACCAATGCAGTGTTGCCATCGATGCGGCGGCGCGGCCAAGGGCGCATCATCAACATAGGCTCGATCCTGGGCCTGATACCCGCGCCGTATTCGGCTCACTATTCGGCGGTAAAACACGCCATTGAGGGCTACTCGGAATCACTGGATCACGAGGTTCGTGCCTTCAATATTCGCGTCTCGGTGATCGAGCCGGCGTTCGTCCGTACCGTCTTCGACCAGAATGGGATCAAGCCGGATTCCATCTTGAATGAATATGATGGCGCTCGGGCTGGCCTCGACGCGCTGCTTCGCGATGTGATGCCTAAAGCCGATCTGCCGGATGTCGTAGCCGCTGTGGTCGTCAAGGCCGCGACCGATGCCAGTCCGCGACGCCGCTATACCGCTGGCAAGGCCGCGCAGCAGATCAGCATCCTGCGCCGGTTTGCCCCCGCAGCGATATTCGACAAGAGCTTGCGCAAGCAGTTCCGCTTGCCGGTCTGACGGCCTTGCTCGGTCTGCCTGCTTGCTATGGAAACGAAAGTTAGTCTGATGAAATCATTCCTGATCGATCGCTACAAGAAAGGCGGCGCGCTGCGGCTCGGCGACAGTCCCATGCCGGCGTTGCGTGACAACGACGTCATGGTCGAGATTCATGCCGCCAGCGTAAACCCCCTCGACGGCAAGATCAGGGACGGCGAATTCAAGCTTATCCTGCCCTATCGTCCGCCCTTCATCCTGGGGCACGACGTCGCCGGAACGGTTGTCAGGACAGGACCGAAGGCCCGTCGGTTCAAGGTGGGCGACGAGGTCTATGCGCGGCCGCGCGATCATCGAATAGGTACATTCGCCGAGTTCATCGCCATTGATGAAGCCGACGTGGCGCTGAAGCCCAACAACCTCAGCATGACGCAAGCCGCATCCATGCCGCTTGTCGCGCTGACCGCATGGCAGGTGCTTGTCGAGCGGGCCAATCTGCAGAAGGGGCAGAAGGTCCTGATCCATGCCGGCTCGGGCGGTGTCGGCACCATCGCGATCCAGCTGGCCAAGCATCTCGGGGCCCATGTGGCCACGACCACGAGCACGGGAAATGTCGCTTTCGTCAAAAGTCTCGGCGCAGACGTCGTGATCGACTACAAAAAGGAGGACTTCGAGAAAGTGCTGCACGGCTATGACGTCGTGCTGAACGCCCTTGGCAAGGACACGCTGGAAAAGTCCCTGGCCGTGCTGAAACCGGGCGGCAAGCTGATCTCCATTTCTGGCCCGCCCGATCGGGAATTCGCGAAACAGAACGGCTTCGGCTGGCTGCTCCAGCAGGTCATGGGCCTGCTGAGCTTCGGCATCAGGAGAAAATCTAAACGCCGGGAGATCAGCTATTCGTTTCTCTTCATGACAGCGAATGGCGGGCAGCTTGCGAGAATCACTTCTCTGATCGAGGCCGGCGACATCCGCCCGGTGGTGGACCGGGTGTTTCCGTTCGAGGAGACCAACGAGGCACTGGCCTATGTCGAAACCGGCCGTGCGAAGGGAAAGGTTGTCGTCGCTGTGAAGTGACGCCGGCGACCCGTCCTGCAGGCTCTGGCAGGGCGGCCTGCCTTACGCCCGCTGCAACAGCGTCAGCGTGGCGGCGAGCCGCAGGCTGCGCTTGCCGGCCAGCGCGGTGGCTTCCCAGGCCGCGCCCTCGGCATCGCAACTGCCGGAAAAGCCGATGCCGACCTCGTGGCCGCCGAACACCGGATCGCCCTTCGCCGGCGTGTGTTCCTGGTTGACGATCTCGCCCTTCCAGCGGCCGTTGGCCGAGGAATAGGCGCCGAGATAATAGAAGAACGCATCGCCGCCGAGCATGCGGCCGTCATGCAGCACCATCACCCCGGTGAGGCCGCCCTGCAGCCCGTCGAGCATGCGGATGTGCAGCGAATACAGCCCGTTGAGGACACCGCCGTCGCCGACCTCGCCCGCCGGCGGCAGCGAGTCGTCGTCGAGCGGGGTCATCACCGAGCGCAGCACCGCATCAGGCGCCCGCTCCGGCGCGCCCTCGAAGCGGAAGGTGTTGCCCTCGGCGCGGCCGCGGATGACGATCTCGTCGTCGTCATTGCCATACAGCGTGCGAAACCGCCGATCCGCTGCGTGGCGCTGCCCGGCGACGCGCCCGACAATCTCGTCGCCGTCCTGCTGGTAGGAGCCGACATGGGCGAACGCCGAATTGCCACCCAGCATGCGGCCGCCATGGACATGCATGACGCTGCGGCCGGCCACCTCGCCGGCGTGGTACTCACACTTGTAGAAGCCCTCGAACACAGCGCGTCCCCGGCGGTATCCGTAGAACATAGACGATCGCGCAAGCAGAGAGAAGCGACGCCAACGCCTACCGCGTGCGGCATCGTCGCATGACTAACATTCCGATCCACCGCTTCAAACAGCCCAGTGTTGAACAGCCAAGCCTTCGCGTTCTCGCGACGCCGCAGCGCCCGAGGGTTGCAAAGATCTCCCCCGGACATGAGGGGAGCGGCGCGCCGAAAGGCGCGGGGGTAGCAGTCGCGCAAGGCGCCGCCGCCCGGCGAAGGGCGATCACGCCACGCGCATCGCCTTTCGGCGCGCCACCGCGGCTTTTCTGTTCGGGGGACCGTACTTCCGTCTGCAGGAGACCTCCTCGGCCTGTCACGGACAGGTCGTGGCGCCATTCAGCGGGCTTTCGCCCGCTTTACCCGCATCCGTCCAGCTCATTTAGAGCAGCGCCCCGTAGTGGGCACGGACGGTGACCCCCGACCTCCCGAGTCCGTGGGTGCGAGCCACGGCCGCAGGCGCCGCATCCTGCCCCACTCCAAGAACGCCTCATGAAGCGCCCCTCGTTCGACAGGACGGAGGGGAATATAGTCAATAAAGGAATATTGTCAACAGTGATTGGTAGGGTGGGCTAAGGACCTTGCGCCGTGGCCACGCGTACCCGCAGATCGAAGACGTTACACGCTTCGCTTTGCCCACCCTACGGCTACTGCACCTTTAGTGCAGCGCGCTCCGACGTCAGATAAGTACGATAAGCGACATCCACGCTATCGATATAGCACTCCACTTGAGTTATTTTGCGGGTACTACACAAATAAGAAGCGCAATCATTGGACTCGTGTTCTCTATAATGATTGTATCCCGCCACAATAAAACCAAGGGAGGGATAATACCAAATGACAAAATGGATTTTGGCGGCAGCGATGGTTGCGATGGCGACTGGCGCTATAGCTCAGACATACGGCACTTTTGGCACCGGCTCGAATTCGAACAGTCACGGCGTCGGTGGACACGTCACGAGCAGCGGCACATATGTCGCACCGCATCAGGCAACCAACCCCAATAGCACTCAAAGCGACAACTACAGCACCCGCGGTAACGTCAATCCTTACAACGGAGCCGTTGGGACGCGAACGCCACGCTAGTAGCGGAGAGGGTAAATGGGGGTGGGCAAAGGCGCCCTTGCGCCGTGCCCACGCGTCCCGCCGATCGAAGACGTGGGCACGCTTCTCTTTCCCCACCCTACGGCTAGCTGGCAAGTAATTCGGCGTTTTATGCGAGCAATCGGCCCATTAGCCATGTAGCCCGCATGAGCGAAGCGATATGCGGGACGACGGTGCTCCAGAACGCACCGCATGTCGCTCCGCTCATGCGGGCTACGCTTGCTCTTGCGCCGTGCTCGCCGCCCCTCTCAAATATCCTCGACTGCGCGGTGGGCATGTTGCACTTTGCCCCTACGGCTACAGCTCAGTTGGCAAGTTGAGGATACCAAATGACAATCGACTGGTGGGAGCTTTGCAAAACGCTATCAGGCTTTATTGGTGCCGGTACGGGCACTTTGGCACTGTATTTGAACAGATCCGATGCGCGAAGAAGCAGAATGGCTGCAGAACCGCGAGCAACATTTCTGTTTAATCCACATGCAGAAGATGGCGATTGGTACGTTATCAAGTTGACGTTTGACAATATTCGCCAATCTCTCATTTTAACTTCAGCAGAAATTTTGAAGCCCAACAGCGCAATCATCGCTGCTCGAAAGAAGAGCGAAGGCGGATCCCAGATCCGCGATGAGGCGAAGAAGGGAAAAAAGATAGCCGTAAAGTGGTCGGTGAATCCTCCCGTCGACGGAAAATCTGCGGCCGGCTTCGCCCATCTTTGTTTGAGACTGCCTGCGAACGTCACGCCAACCAGCGTGTCTCTAAAACTCCAGGGGCATTACATTGCAGGAATGCAAGAAGCGGTCGTGATCAGGACTCATGGTCGCGTGGGATTGGGCTGACAAAGATCTGCTCCAAACCTCTGGAAAACCCCCCGCCCCGCGTTGCCCTTCGCGCCCCCGGCGGCCATTGTCCGGCCCTTGAGAGCTGCATTGCAGCGAGTCCCGGCGCGCATCGCCATACCGTTTATGGTATTGTTTGCACTGGACGATTCGCGCTCTGCCTCTGCTCTGCCTTGCGCCGCCCGGCCGTTCGCCGGCGGGAACCATAGAGTAACGTGTCCATGAAACTCACGCGCCTGCGCCTGCACGGGTTCAAATCCTTCGTCGAACCCACCGATTTCATGATCGAACCCGGCCTCACCGGCGTGGTCGGGCCGAACGGCTGCGGCAAGTCGAATCTGGTCGAGGCGCTGCGCTGGGCGATGGGCGAGACGTCCCACAAGTCGCTGCGCGCCGCCGACATGGACGCGGTGATCTTCGCCGGCTCCGGCAGCCGCGCCTCGCGCAACCACGCCGAAGTGGTGATGACCATCGACAATACCGACCGCACCGCGCCGGCGATGGTCAACGACTCAGAGATTCTGGAGATTTCCCGCCGCATCGAGCGCGACGCCGGCTCGAGCTACCGCATCAACGGCCGCGACGTCCGCGCCCGCGACGTTCAAATTCTGTTCGCCGACGCCGCCACCGGCGCGCGTTCGCCCGCCCTCGTCCATCAGGGCAAGATCGGCGAAATCATCCAGGCCAAGCCGGAAGCGCGCCGCCGCGTGCTGGAAGACGCCGCCGGCGTCGCCGGCCTGCATGCTCGCCGCCACGAGGCCGAGCTGCGCCTCAAGGCCGCCGAAACCAATCTGACCCGCGTCGAGGACGTGATCGGCCAGCTCTCCGGCCAGATCGACGGGCTGAAGAAGCAGGCACGCCAGGCGATCCGCTACCGCGAAGTGGCGCAAAAGGTGCGCAAGGCCGAGGCGCTGCTGTTCCACATCCGCTGGATGCAGGCCCATGTGGACGTCGCCGAAGCCCAGCAGACCCACGACCTGAACGTCCGCGATCTCGCCGAACGCACCCGCGAACAGGGCGAAGCCGCGCGCATCCAGGCGATCCGCGCCAACGACCTGCCGGGGCTGCGCGAGGCCGAGGCCCGCGCTGCCGCCGGCCTGCAGCGCCTGACCAATGCCCGCGAGCAGCTCGACCGCGAGGAAGTCCGCGCCAAGGAGCGCGTCGGTGAACTCGACCGCCGGCTCGCGCAGTTCGAAAGCGACGTGGCGCGCGAGATGCAGCAGGCGGAAGACGCCGAGATCGCGCTGCTCAAGCTCGACGAAGAAGACGTGATGCTGAAGGAAGAGATCGCGTCGCGCATCGATCAGCGCGGCGGCGTCGATGACCGCGTTTCGGAGGCCGAGGCCGTGCTGGCCGCCGCCGAGCGCACCTTCTCCGAACTCACCACCGCGCATGCGGACATGACCGCCAAGCGCAACCAGCTGCAGTCCAACGTGAAGACCCACGCCGACCGGCTGACGCGTTTGGGCCAGGAAATCGCCAATGTCGAAGCCGAGATCGAGCGGCTGACGCAGACGACGTCCGGCTTCGGCGATATCGACGAACTCGCCGCGCTGATGGAGACCGCGCAGGAAATCCTGGTGATGGCCGAAGGCACCGTGCAGGACGCGGAATCCGCGCATCTGGCCGCCCGCCAAACGCTGGAATCCTCGCGCGCGCCGCTCAACGAGGCCGACAAGAAGGTGCAGCGGCTGGAGACCGAAGCCCGCACCATCTCCAAAATTCTCAACGGCGAGACCAAGAATCTGTGGCCGCCGATCATCGACGGCGTCAGCGTCACCAAGGGGTTCGAGAAGGCGCTGGGCGCGGTGCTCGGCGACGACCTCGACGCCCCCGTGGATCCCTCGGCGCCAATGCGCTGGACCGATGCCGGCGTGCACGCCGAAGACCCCGCGCTTCCGGACGGCGTGGAGTCGCTCGCCGACCACGTCAATGCGCCGCCGGAGCTGGCGCGTCGCCTGAAGCAGATCGGCATCGTCAGCAAGGAACAGGGCGCGGCCCTCGTCTCGCAGCTCAGGACCGGGCAGCGGCTGGTGTCGCGCGAAGGCGACGTCTGGCGCTGGGACGGCTTTGTCGCCGGCGCTCATGCACCGACCGGCGCCGCCCGCCGCCTCGCCGAACGCGCCCGCCTCACCGACATCGAAGCCGATCTCGAAGCGGCCCGCGTCGATGCGCAATATAAGCGCGAAGCGCTGGAGCAGGCCGAGGCTGCGCTGAAGTCGGCTTCGGCCGCGGAAGCCGCGTCGCGCGACGCGCTGCGCAATGCCCGCCGCGACATCGACCAGGCCCGCGAGCGCCATGCCAATGCCGAGCGCGAGATCAACCGCCACGCCGCCCGCCGCTCGGCGCTGACCGAGGCGCAATCGCGCCTGGCCAACGACCGCATGGAAGCCGAAGCCGCGCATGAGAGCGCGCACGCCGCGCTGGAATATCTGCCTGACAGTGCCGACACCGAGGCGCAGCTCGCCTCCGTGCGCGGCGAGATCGAGGGCCATCGCCGGCTCGCGGCGCAGGTCCGCGCCGAAGCCCAGGCGCTGGCGCGCGATGCCGAGCTCGCCGACCGCCGGCTGCAGGCGATCATCGCGGAACGCGCGCAATGGGCCAGCCGCAAGGCGGGTGCTGCGTCGCAGATCCAGACCGTGACCTCGCGCGTCGCCGAAGTCACTGCCGAGCGCGCCGAGCTGGAAGACGCCCCGGCGATCTTCCTGCAGAAGCGCCGCGCGCTGATCTCGGAAGTCGAGAGCGCCGAAGAGGCGCGCCAGCTCGCCGCGGACGCGCTGCAGGTCGCCGAGAACGCCATGAAGGAAACCGACCGCGACGCCAAGGCGTCGCTGGAAGCCTTGTCCAGCGCGCGCGAGGCCTGCGCCCGCGCCGAGGAGCGCATGGAAGGCGGCCGCCGCCGGCTCGAGGACATCGAACGCGAAATCCGCGACATGCTGGAAGTGGAGCCGGAAGGCGTTGCCGCCATGGCGGAGATCAAGGAAGGCCACGAGCTGCCGCCGCTGCACGAGATCGAAGCCGAGCTGGAAAAGATGCGCCGCGACCGCGAACGGCTCGGCGCGGTCAATCTGCGCGCCGAGGAAGAACTCAACGAAGTCGAAGGCTCGCACAACAGCCTGGCCACCGAGCGCGACGACCTGGTGGAAGCCATCAAGCGGCTGCGCCAGGGCATCCAGAGCCTCAACAAGGAAGCCCGCGAGCGGCTGTTGACCTCGTTCGAGATCGTCAACGGCCACTTCAAGCGGATGTTCGTCGAACTGTTCGGTGGCGGCGAGGCCGAACTGAAGCTGATCGAGAGCGACGATCCGCTCGAGGCCGGCCTCGAAATCGTCGCCAAGCCGCCCGGCAAGAAGCCGCAGACGCTGTCGCTGTTATCCGGCGGCGAGCAGGCGCTGACCGCGCTGGCGCTGATCTTCGCGGTGTTTTTGACCAACCCGTCGCCGATCTGCGTGCTCGACGAAGTCGACGCGCCGCTCGACGACCACAACGTGGAGCGGTTCTGCAACCTGCTGCACGAAATGGCCGCCACCACCGAGACCCGCTTCATCACCATCACCCACAACCCGATCACCATGGCGCGCATGCACCGTCTGTTCGGCGTGACCATGGCCGAACGCGGCGTCTCGCAGTTGATCTCGGTGGATCTCGAGAACGCGGTGAAGATTCTCGATCAGGAAGTGGCGTAACTGAAACGCGAAGCCGATGGCTTCCCTCCCCCCGCTTTTGCGGCGGGGAGGGTTGGCCGAACGAAAACGATGCGCAGCATCGCTTGAAGTGGAGGCCGGGGTGGGGGGCGCCCCACGCTCTGCATCCGTGTTGCACCACCCCCCACCCGACCGCGCTACGCGCGGCCACCCTCCCCACCACGCGCAGCTTCGCTGCGCTTTGGGGGGAGGGAAGAAAGAAAGAGGGCGCGCTGCCATGACCGCCCCCGACCTCCCCGCCGAACTCACCGCCGCGCTGAACGCCAGACTGCACGGCCTGTCGCGGACCGATGCCGCGGCGCGCGCGGATGCGATCTCGAAAACCTATCGCGCCGGCGGCGGCTCCGTCGCCATCCGCAGCGAGGCCGACGCGCTGGCCTATGGGCTGGCGCGGATGCCGGCGACCTATGCGGCGGTGATTGCGAGCCTCAATGCACTCAGCGAAGTGCGGCCCGATTTCGCGCCGGTGAGCCTGCTCGATTGCGGCGCCGGACCGGGCACCGCGAGCTGGGCCGCAGCGCAGGCGTTCGACTCACTGAACGCCTTCACGCTGCTCGACGCCAACCCGGCGCTGCGCGCGCTGGCGCTCGATCTCACCGCGGGCAGCTCGCGCCTCGCGGCGCTGCGCTACGATCTCGGCGATGCCGCTTTGAGGCTCGCCGAAGCACCACAGGCCGATCTCGTGATCGCCAGCTATGTGATCAACGAGCTGAACGACGCCGCGCGGAAAAAAATGATCGCGGCGATGTGGGCGAAGACACGCGATACGCTTGTCATCGTCGAGCCCGGCACGCCGGCCGGCTATGCGCGCATTCTCGATGCGCGCGCGATGTTGATCGCCGACGGCGCGCACGTCGTCGCGCCGTGCCCGCACGACCATCCCTGTCCGCTGACGGCGCCGGACTGGTGCCACTTCACGCAGCGGCTGCAGCGCTCCAAAGTGCATAAACAACTCAAATCCGCAGAACTTCCCTACGAGGACGAAAGATTTATCTATGTGGCGCTGTCGCGCACCGCGCCGGCGCAACGCCCTTCGCGCGTGCTGGCGAAGCCGGTGACGACCAAGGTCGCGATCACCTTGAAACTATGCACTGATGCCGGCGTGATCGCCGCCGTCGCGCCGCGCCGCGACAAGGCGACGTATGCGCGCTACCGGAAATTCGACTGGGGCGATGCGGTGTTCGATTCGAACGAAACACCGGAATAATTCTCTCACGCCGGCGTTTGTTCTCCTGACGCATCCGCGTTCAACGTGTCATCAGGAGTAACGTCACATGTCCAGGATAACGACCAAGACATTCGCCGCTGTTGCGGCCCTCGCTTTCGTGCTCGCCTCGTCCGCGGCTTCCGCGCAGATGCTGAAGACCGCGGACACCGCCAAGGGCAAGACCTTCGTCGATGCCAAGGGCATGACGCTCTACACCTTCGACAAGGACTCCGCCGGCAAGTCGGCGTGCAACGGCCCGTGCGCGGAAAACTGGCCGGCGCTGATCGCCGCCGACGACGCCAAGCCGACCGCCGACATGACCATCGTGGTGCGCGACGACGGCAAGAAGATGTGGGCCTACAAGGGCAAGCCGCTCTACACCTTCAAGAAGGACATGGCCGCCGGCGACACCAATGGCGACGGCTTTTTGAATGGCGCCTGGCACATGGCGAAGCCGTAAGCTGCATCGTCGATGCGCTGAATAGTGAACTGCGCTTCGTCCCCTCCCCCCTTGCGGGGGAGGGTTAGGGAGACGGGTGACCGCACACGCTGGCTTCGGCATTCCTTGCCACCCCCACCCCTGCCCTCCCCCGCAAGGGGGGAGGGAGTTACAGCGTTCGCGGCTATCTCGCCGCGATCCGCTTCCAACATCACCCCATACGCATTGAACGAATATTTCCATCGCCGCGACCAACCGCTGCCGCCGCCGCGCGGCCCCTGCCCTGCGGCGTGAATATCGTCTAGGCTGCGGCATCGATGTTGAATTGGGGGATTGTCACCATGTCGACCGGCTGGATTTTTCTTGGCGTCATCGTCGCGCTCGTGCTGTTTGCCTTTGCCGCCTACAACCGGCTGGTGGCGCTGCGGCAGCGGGTCGATCAGTCGTTCGCCGATATCGACGTGCAGCTGAAGCAGCGGCACGATCTGATCCCGAACCTGATCGAGACCGTGAAGGGCTATGCGGCGCATGAGCGCGGCACCCTCGACGACGTCATCAAGGCGCGCAATTCGGCGATGTCGGCGCAGGGCCCGGCGCAGGTCGGCGCCGCAGAAAACCAGCTCTCCGGCGCGCTCGGCCGGCTGATCGCGCTGTCGGAGGCCTATCCGGATCTCAAGGCCAATGCCAATTTCCAACAGTTGCAGTCCGAGCTCTCCGACATCGAGAACAAGATCGCCGCCAGCCGTCGCTTCTTCAACAATGCGGTTTCGGAATACAACACCGGGATCCAGCAGATGCCCGCGGCGCTGTTCGCCGGCACGTTCGGCTTCACCCGCAAGGAATTCTTCGATCTCGGCACGGCCCGCGCCGAAGTCGAGGCGGTGCCGCAGGTGAAATTTTAGCTGTCGTTCCGGGGCGCGAGGGCGCAGCCCGAGCGAGCCCGGAACCCCGGGATGTTTTGAACATCTCCGGATTCCGGGTTCGCGTGCGGCTGGCGCCGCTTGCGCCCCGGAATGACGAGGAGAATTCCATGGCCGCCTACGGTCTCTACACCCACATCGCCTCGAACAAGACGCGCTCGGTGGTGCTGCTCGCGGGCCTGTTCCTGCTGATCTATGTGATGGTGTTTGCCGGCGCGCTGATTGCCGAGGTGGCGATCGCCAGCAACGGCTCGGTGGAGTATTATCTCAATGCGGCCACCCGCGACCTGATCAAGGCGCTGCCCTACGCCACCATCGGCGCCGCGGCATGGATCGTGATCGCCTATTTCTTTCACCAGAACATGATCGACGCCATCACCGGCGGTGAGGACGTCACCCGGCAGCAGCAGCCGCGGCTGTATAATCTGCTGGAGAACCTGTGCATCTCGCGCGGCATCGCGATGCCGAAACTGAAGATCATGGAGTCCGATGCGCTCAACGCCTTCGCCACCGGCCTCAACCCGCGGCAATATTCCATCACCGTCACCACCGGGCTGTTGCGCGCACTGAACGACGACGAGATGGAAGCGGTGCTCGGCCACGAACTGACCCACATCCGCAACGGCGACGTGCAGTTGATGGTGGTGGCGGTGATCATCGCCGGCGTGGTCGGCTTCACCGCCGAACTGTTCTTCCGCATGTTCATCAATTCCGGAATGAATTTCGGCGGCCGCTCGTCGCGCTCATCATCGTCCTCGTCGGACAACAACAAGGGCTCCGGCGGCGGCGCGGTGTTCGTGATCATCCTCGCGGTGGCGCTGATCGCGCTGGCCTGGGCGCTGTCGCTGGTGGTGCGGCTGGCGCTGTCGCGCTCGCGCGAACTGCTGGCCGATGCCGGCTCGGTGGAACTGACCAAGAACCCGGACGCCATGATCTCGGCCTTGCGCAAAATCGAGAACCGCGGCGAGCTGCCGGGCGCCACCTCGGCGGTGATGGAAATGTGCATCGACAACCCGCGCGAGGGCTTTGCGGACCTGTTCGCGACGCATCCCTCGGTGGACTCCCGGGTGGCGGCGCTGGTGAAATTCGCAGGGGGGCATGACCCCGGCCGGCTGGCGCTGCCGGGAGACACCGACGATCCGGCGTTGTCCGACGGCGCCAGCCCGCCGCTGCCGCCGCGCTCCGGGCCATGGGGCGATGCGGAGACGGCGCAGGGGGCAACGCAGGGTCCCTGGGGCCGGCATAGGTGAGGTCATTCCCCGGACAAGAAGCCGGCCACTATTGAAATCCCCCATGTTTCTGCCATGTTCGCGCCCAAAGTCGGCTTGGGGTACGGTGCCTCCACGCGATTCTTGATCGCGCAAAGCCTCTCGGCACGTAAAGGATTTTCATGGCGAAGCCAGCAGTGATTGTGGTCGGCGCGGACAAGGGCGGCGTCGGCAAGACCACGGTGTCGCGGACGGTGCTGGATTATTTCAGCGCCAACAACGTCCCCACCCGCGCCTTCGACACCGAATCGCCGCGCGGCACCCTGAAGCGCTTCCATCCGGACATCACCGAGATCGTCGATATGACGACCACGTCCGACCAGATGAAGATCTTCGATACGCTGAACTCCTCGGCGCCCTCGGTCACCGTGATCGACGTGCGCGCCGGCCTGCTCTCCACGGCGCTGGCCAACCTGCGCGACATCGGCTTCCTCGACGCCGCCAAGTCCGGCCAGATCACCTTCGCCGTGTTCCATATACTGGGCCCGTCGATCGCATCATTGGACGAGATCGCCGAGACCGCCGCCTTCATGAACGGCGCGAAGTATTTCCTGGTGAAGAACTTCATCAACAACACCAGCTTCTTCGAATGGGACCAGGCGACCTACAACTCCTATTTCCACCGTATCAAGGACGCCGTCGAGATCACCATCCCGAAACTCAACGAGATGGCCTACGAGCAGGTCGAGGTGTCCTCGGTGCCGTTCCTCAAATTCGTCGCCAACAAGGGCGTCAATGACGAGGCCGCGAACTATTCCTTCGTGCTGCGCGGCTATGTCAGGCACTGGCTGGCCAACGTGTGGAGCGAGTTCGACCGCATCAAGCTGACCGACCTCGTCAACGACAAGCCCAACCGCCCCGGCGAGAAGTAGCGCTTCTTCACCTCTCCCCGCTCTGCGGGGAGAGGTCGGAGCCTCGCGTCAGCGAGGCTTCGGGTGAGGGGGAGCCAGCGTTTTGCTCGAAGAGCCCTTCACCCCAGCCCTCTCCCCGCCTAGCGAAGCTTCGCTTCGCCGGGCGGGGCGAGGGAGCGCACGGCCGCCGCCCGGCATCCGTTAAAATCGAACTACCATCCTGATCGCCCGATATATTGCCGCCATGCGCCGTACGCCCGTCTACATCATCTGCTCGACGCGCCCGCAGGTCGGCAAGACGCTGATCGCGCGGCTGCTCACGGAATTCCTGGCGCTGCAGCGCGGCGGCGTGACGGCCTTCGACATCAATCTGAAGGAACCGTCGCTGCTCGACTTCCTGCCGAAGCTGACCGAGACCGCCGGGGTCGAGGACACCTTCGGCAAGATGGCACTGATGGACCGGCTGATCGTCCATGACGACGTCGGCAAGGTGATCGACCTCGGCTATCACGCCTTCGACGAATTTTTCAAGATGACCGCCGAGATCGGCTTTGCCAAGGAAGCAGCCAGACGCGGCGTGATGCCGATCGTGCTGTTCATGGCCGATACCGACCGCGCCTCGCTGCGCGCCTACGCCATGCTGCAGGAACAGATCCCGGCGCATGCGCTGTACGCCATCGACAACGAACACGTGCTGCGCGGCGAGATTCCGCCGGCGCTGGCGCAGGGCCGCGTGCTGCAGATCGCGGCGCTGCCGGTGTTTTTGAAAACCTATATCGACCGGCTGAACTTTTCCTTCACCGGCTATCTGCGCACGGAGAAGGATTCTTCCACCGAGCTGCACCAGTGGATCCGGAAGAACTATTTCAGCTTCCGCGAGATCGAATTGCAGTT
>NZ_JAQGJD010000345.1 GCF_028290785.1 Tardiphaga sp.
GTTTCTCAGGCTGAACGGGGCAGGGCAGGTGCCCACCGTCGTGCTCGACGATGGCCGGCCGCTGGCGCAATCCAATGCGATCATTCGGTATCTTGCCCGCGACAGCGATCTCATTCCCGCCGATCCCTACGACGCCGCAAAGATGGATGAATGGCTTTTCTGGGAGCAGAACAGTCACGAACCTTTTGTCGCCACCTGCCGCTTCCAGATGGTCTATCTCGGCAAGCCGGTCTCGGATCTCGATCCGGACAAGGTCAAGCGCGGCTATGCGGCGCTGGCGCGGATGGAACACCATCTCGCGCAGACGCGCTATTTGGTCGGCGACCGCGCGTCGCTCGCCGACGTCGCGTTGCTGGCCTATACCCGCGTCGCCCATGAAGGCGGCTTTCATCTCGATGGCTACGAGTCGATCAAACGCTGGATCGGCGACGCCGAGCAGGCGTTGGGCGTCGCCTGAGCGGCGCCGCTCCGGCACATATGCGCGCGCTGGAACCAGCGCCGGCCAGATCGGCAGCGGGCATCGCCTGGCGGATTGGCGGGGGATAACGTCATGGCGCCAAGGTTCCCGGCAAGGGTCGGCTGAACGCTGTTTTGCGGCAAAGCGGCAGCGAAGCGGGGCGCTGTCGTTCGTTTTTCGCACTGAATATTCAGAACGGATCGCGGCCGGTATCATCCGGCAGGCCGGCTATTCTGTCGGGTTAACGCCGCGTAAACCAGCCCGTCCCGTCGGCCGATATCTTCGAAACCGACGCCTGTACTAAAACGTACATAGATTCGCGCGCAAAAATGCCGCCGGACATAAATGACAATTTATTCAATCGTAAAAATCGGCAGCGACTACGTCGTGCAGGTCGATCGCCAGAGCGTCATGAAGTTCTCCAGCCGTCGCCAGGCCGCGCGGTCGGTGGCGGAAGCGTCTGGCCTGCTGGCGGCGTCGCTGGTCCCGCACGACACGCCCGATGAAGAGGCGCCCGAAGAGGAGCCGGACGAGCCCGTCATCCGCCCATCAATCAGCCGTGATAGTCCCGAACTGGCTTGACGCTTTCCGCCTGTTCCCATATCCACGCCAGCGGGCCACCTCCCCCCAACGGGAGGCTTGCTATCTGGAAGGATAGATCATGACCGCCACCAAACCGACCGCGCGCCCTCAGGTGCCGCATTTTTCCTCCGGCCCCTGCGCCAAGCGCCCCGGATGGACCCCCGAAAAACTCAAGGATGCCGCCCTCGGCCGTTCGCACCGCGCGAAGGTCGGCAAGGCCAAGCTCAAGCTGGCGATCGAGCTGACGCGCGAAGTGCTGGAAGTGCCGGCCGGCTACCGCATCGGCATCGTGCCGGCCTCCGACACTGGCGCCGTGGAAATGGCGCTGTGGTCGCTGCTCGGGCCGCGCCCCGTCACGACTATCGCCTGGGAATCCTTTGGCGAAGGCTGGGTCAGCGACATCGTCAAGGAGCTGAAGCTCAAGGACGTCACCAAGCTGCAGGCCGGCTACGGCGAATTGCCGGATCTGTCGAAGGTCGATCCGAATTCCGACGTGGTCTTCACCTGGAACGGCACCACCTCCGGCGTGCGCGTGCCCAATGCCGACTGGATCAAGGCTGACCGCGAAGGCCTGACGATCTGCGACGCGACTTCCGCAGCCTTTGCGCAAAAACTCGACTGGGCGAAGCTCGATGTCGTCACCTTCTCCTGGCAGAAGGCGCTGGGCGGCGAGGCTGCGCACGGTATGCTGGTGCTGTCGCCGCGCGCGGTGGCGCGTCTGGAGAGCTACACCCCGGCCTGGCCGCTGCCGAAGATTTTCCGCATGACCAAGGGCGGCAAGCTCAACGAAGGCATTTTCGAAGGCGAGACCATCAACACGCCGTCGATGCTGTGCGTCGAGGACTATCTCGATGCGCTCGGCTGGGCCAAGTCGGTCGGCGGCCTCAACGCGCTGATCGCACGCGCCGACGCCAACACGAAGGTGCTGGCCGACTGGAAGGCGCGGACGCCATGGGTGGACTTCCTCGCCACCGACGCATCGATCCGCTCCAACACCTCGGTGTGTCTGAAGGTGATCGATCCCGCCATCACCGCGCTTTCTCCGGATGCTCAGGCCGACTTCGCCAAGAAGCTGGTCGCGGCCGTCGAGAAGGAAGGCGCCGGCTACGACTTCGCCCACTACCGCGACGCCCCGGCCGGTCTGCGCATCTGGTGCGGCGCGACGGTTGAAGCGAAGGACGTCGAGATCCTGACGCAGTGGATCGACTGGGCGTTCGCCGAGATGAAGAGCTCGCTCGCGAAAGCGGCGTAGTTCTTAACCTCTCCCCGCCCTTTGCGGGGAGAGGTCGGATTTCGCGCGTAGCGCGAAGTCCGGGTGAGGGGCCTTGCGCGTAGCTCACCTCATCTCGGCATTCGCGGGTCTGCAGCGGCCCCTCATCCCGACCTTCTCCCCGTAAGAACGGGGAGAAGGAGCGCACCGCATTCGTGGCACCGCCATTCCTTATTCATTGCAGGATCACATCCCATGTCCGCCCCCAAAGTCCTCATCTCCGACGCCCTCTCCCCCGCCGCCGGTCAGATATTCAAGGATCGCGGCATCGATGTCGATTTCCAGCCCAACCTCGGCAAGGACAAAGACAAGCTCGCCGAGATCATCGGCAACTATGACGGCCTCGCGATCCGCTCTGCGACCAAGGCCACTGCGAAAATCCTCGAGAAGGCGACGCGGCTCAAGGTGATCGGCCGCGCCGGCATCGGCGTCGATAACGTCGAGATCCCAGCGGCGACGGCGAAGGGCATCATTGTGATGAACACGCCGTTCGGCAATTCCATTACCACCGCCGAGCACGCCATCACGCTGATGATGGCGCTGGCGCGCGAGATTCCGCAGGCCGATGCCTCGACCCAGGCCGGCAAGTGGGAAAAGAACCGCTTCATGGGCGTCGAGATCACCGGCAAGACGCTGGGCGTGATCGGCTGCGGCAATATTGGCGCCATCGTCGCCGACCGGGCGCTCGGCCTGAAGATGAAAGTCATCGCATTCGACCCGTTCCTGTCGCCGGAGCGAGCCAAGGACATTGGCGTTGAGAAGGTCGAACTCGAGGAGCTGTTCAAGCGCGCCGACTTCATCACGCTGCATACGCCGCTCACCGACAAGACCAAAAACATCATCGACGCCCAGGCCATCGCGAAAATGAAGGCCGGGGTGCGCATCGTCAACTGCGCCCGCGGCGGGCTGGTCGATGAACAGGCGCTGGTCGATGCACTGAATTCCAAGCATGTCGCGGGCGCCGCCTTCGACGTGTTCGTCGAGGAGCCCGCCACCACCAACGTATTGTTCGGCCATCCCAACGTGATCTGCACGCCGCATCTGGGCGCTGCGACCACCGAGGCGCAGGAGAATGTGGCGCTGCAGGTCGCAGAACAAATGTCGGACTATCTCCTGACCGGCGCGATCTCCAATGCCGTCAACTTTCCCTCGATCACCGCCGAAGAAGCGCCGAAGCTGAAGCCGTTCATCGAGCTCGCGGAAAAGCTTGGCTCGTTCGCCGGCCAGCTCACCGAGACCGGCATTGCCAAGGTCACCATCACCTATGAAGGCCACGTGGCCGAGATGAAGATCAAGGCACTGACCTCGGCCGCCCTGACCGGGTTGCTGCGGCCGATGCTCGGCGACATCAACGTTGTCTCCGCGCCGGTAGTCGCCAAGGAACGCGGCATGGTGGTGGACGAAGTCGTCCGCGCGGCGCAGAGCGACTACGAGAGCCTGATCACGGTGACCGTCACCACCGAGCGGCAGGAGCGATCGGTGTCCGGCACGGTCTATGCCGACGGTCAGCCGCGCCTGGTGGACATCAAGGGCATCCGTGTCGATGCCGAATTCGGCAAGTCGATGATTTATGTCACCAACGAGGACAAGCCCGGTTTCATCGGCAAGTTCGCCAGCCTGCTGGGCGATGCCAAGATCAACATCGCCACCTTCCATCTCGGCCGCAACGCCAAGGGTGGCGACGCCATCGCGCTGGTCGAGGTGGACGGTGTCGTGCCGGCGGACGTGTTGGCGAAGGTGCAGGAGCTACCGCAGGTCAAGCAGGCCAAGGCACTGGTGTTCTGAGCCGGTCCGTCGAGCCAGCCTCACGGACGTAAAAGGCGCCGCACGCAGCAGAGGGTGAACCGCTCTTCCTGGGTGCGGCAAACTTGCGTTTGCTGCGCGGCAACGGAAGGTAAACGAATTGCAAATAGGATCGCTGGATCGTCCGCTGCCGCGCGACCTTCCGGAGATCCCCAGTGAAACTCAATAATCTTCGCATCACGCCCAAACTGGTCATCCTGGTGGGGGTGACGCTGCTCGGGCTGTGCGCGGCCGGCGTTCTCGCCGGCTATCTGGTGCAGCGGGAGATGCTGGCGGCGCGGATCGAGCAGACCAAGACCATCGTCGAGACCGTGCGCAACATGGCCGCCGGTCTGCAGAAGAAGGTCGATGCCGGCGCCCTCACGAAGGAAGCGGCGATCGCGGAATTCACCGGCCGCGTCAACACGATGACCTATGACAATGGGTCCGGCTACTTCTTCGGTGGCACCATGGAGGGCGTCACCCTGATGGGCCAGGATCCCAAGGCGTTCGGCCAGAATCGTCTCAACGCCATGACCAATGGTAGGTCGATGACCCGCGAATGGCGCGACGGCGTCGCGGCCAAGGGCGAGGCCCTGGTGTATTTCGACTACGTAAAGCCCGGCGCGACCACGCCGACCCCCAAGGTGGGTTACGCGGCCGCCATTCCCGGCTGGAACATGTATGTCGGGACCGGCGCCTATCTCGATGACCTCGATGCCAAACTGAAACCGATCATGTGGGCACTTGGCCTGGCCATCGCCGCGATCGGCGCGGTCGCCGGTGTCATCGCCTGGCTCATTGGTCGCAGCATCACGCGTCCGCTGGGGCAGCTTGGCGCGCGGATGGGGTCGCTCGCCGAAGGCGCGCTCGACGATCAGATTCCCGGTGTCGAGCGCGGCGACGAAGTCGGCGCGATGGCCAAGACCGTGCAGGTCTTCAAGGACAACGCGCTGCGGATCCGTGCGCTGGACGAAGTCGAGGCGGCCGCGCAGGGTCGGGTCGCCGCGGAACGCCGCGCGACGATGGAAAGCATTGCCGATGACTTCGAACGCAGCGTCAACGGTATCGTCCGCTCGGTCTCGACCGCGGCGGCTGGCATGCAGACCACCGCGCAATCGATGACATCGACGGCGAGCGACGCCAGTTCGCGCGCCGCCACCGTCGGCTCGGCATCGCAGCGATCGTCGGACGATGTGGGGACGGTCGCGTCCGCCGCCGAGGAGCTGTCGGCGTCGGTCAACGAGGTGTTGCGCCAGGTGGCGCAATCGACCGCGGTCGCCAGCCGCGCAGTCAGCGACGCCGAGCGTACCAATGCCACCGTTCAGCTACTGTCGCGCGGTGCCGAGAAGATCGGCGAGGTGGTTCAGTTGATCCACAACATCGCGTCGCAGACCAACCTGCTGGCGCTCAACGCCACCATCGAGGCGGCCCGCGCGGGCGAATCCGGCCGCGGCTTCGCCGTGGTGGCCTCTGAGGTGAAGGCGCTGGCCAGCCAGACCGCCAAGGCGACCGAGGAGATCTCCGCCCAGGTGTCGGCCATGCAGGCGTCCACCAGCGAGGCGGTGGCGTCGATCACGGGTATCACCGGCACGATCGGCGAGATGAGCGAGATCACCAGCCGCATCTCCGGCGCGGTCGAGGAGCAGGGCAAGGCAACGCGCGAGATCGCGCAGAGCATCCAGTCGGTTGCCGCCGGCGCCAGCGAGATCAGCAACAATATCGGCGGCGTCAGCTCGGCCGCCGAAGCGACCGGCGCGGCGGCGTCGCAGGTGCTGGCCAACGCCCGCGAACTGGACAGCCAGTCCGGCATGTTGCGCTCGGCGGTCAATGACTTCCTCAGCAAGGTCCGCGCGGCGTAGCACCGATCTTCTTCCGTTCCCCGGCGCGAAGTTTCGCTTCGCGCCGGGGAACGTGTATCAACGAAGTTGTGCGCCAGCGCGGTGTGCTCATAGCACCACAGGTCTCTATCAATTCGTCTAACTACAGTTGCCAGTTGGTGCTGAATTACCATTTGTTCGTCGCCTTGACGACGGATCGCGCGACGCCCCGCATGCCGCGGATCGAAATCATACACGACTTCATGAAGTAGCAACCATGCCGTGCGAGCGTGAGAGTGCCCATTTTAGGGCGCGCTTCGCAGGGATACTCCAAAATGCCTTTTCCAAAGATGTCCATCGGCCTCCGCCTGTACAGCATCATCGGGCTCACCTTTTGCGGCCTGGCCGGGCTGGCACTAATGCAGTGGAACACGCTCGGGGATTCCCTGAAGCAGCAGCGCCAGAGCGAGCTCACCCATCTGACGCAACTGGCCCTCGGCATCGCGGAGGAGGAACACGCGTCCGTCCAGCGCGGCACCTCCGATGAGGCCGCGCGCAAGAACGCGGCAGCCCGCATTGGCAAGCTGCGCTACGGCAACAACGACTACTTCTGGATCAACGACTACGGCCCGCGGATGGTGATGCATCCCATCAAGCCTGAAATGAACGGCTCGGATCTTTCCGGCAACAAGGATCCCAACGGCAAGCGCCTGTTCGTCGAATTCGTCGATGTGGTCAAGAAGCAGAAGGCCGGGTTCGTCGACTACCTCTGGCCGAAGCCCGGCAGTGAGGCGCCGCAGCCGAAGCTGTCTTATGTGGTCGGCTTCGAGCCGTGGGGCTGGGTAATCGGCACCGGCGTCTATATCGACGATCTGCAGGCGCAGCTCCGGGAGAGCGCCCGCACGGTGATGATCGCGGCGTTCGCCATCTTCGTCGGCCTCGGCGCACTCGCGTGGATGATCGGCCGCAGTATCACGCGCCCGCTGGGGCAGCTCGGCGCGCGCATGGGGTCGCTCGCCGAGGGCGCGCTGGAGGATGGCATTCCCGGCGTCGAGCGTGGCGATGAGGTCGGCGCCATGGCGAAGACCGTGCAGGTGTTCAAGGACAACGCGCTGCGGATCCGCGGGCTGGATCAGGTCGAGGCGGCGGCGCAGGGCCGCGCCGCAGCGGAGCGCCGCGCGGCGATGGAGAGTATCGCCGATGATTTCGAGCGCAGCGTCAACGGCATCGTGCGTTCGGTGTCGAGCGCCGCCGCTGAAATGCAGACCACCGCGCAATCGATGACCGCCACGGCAAGCGACGCCAGTTCGCGCGCGGCCACGGTCGGCGCCGCATCCGAGCGGTCGTCGAACAATGTCGGCACCGTCGCCTCGGCGGCGGAGCAATTGTCGGCCTCGGTCAACGAGGTGCTACGTCAGGTGTCGCAATCCACCGCGATCGCCAGCAAGGCGGTAGGCGATGCGGAGCGCACCAATGCCACGGTGAAATTGCTGTCGAGCGGAGCGGAGAAAATCGGCGAGGTGGTGCAGTTGATCCACAGCATCGCCTCGCAAACCAACCTGCTCGCGCTCAATGCTACCATCGAGGCGGCCCGTGCGGGCGAATCCGGCCGCGGCTTCGCAGTGGTGGCCTCCGAAGTGAAGGCGCTGGCGAGCCAGACCGCCAAGGCGACCGAGGAAATTTCTGCCCAGGTGTCGGCCATGCAGGCCTCGACCAGCGATGCGGTCGTCTCGATCGGCGCCATCACGACCACCATCGCCGAGATGAGCCAGATCACCAACAGCATCTCTGCGGCCGTGGAAGAGCAGGGCGAAGCGACGCGGGAAATCGCCAGCAGCATCCAGTCGGTAGCGGCGGGCTCCAGCGAAGTCAGCGATCACATCGGCGGCGTGAGCGCCGCTGCCGAAGCCACCGGCACCGCCGCCTCGCAGGTGCTGACGAACGCCCGCGAACTCGACAACCAGTCCGGCATGCTGCGCGCCGCCGTCAACGACTTCCTCAGCAAGGTCCGCGCGGCGTAGAATATCAACGAACGAAATGGCTTCCCTCCCCCCGCGCTTGCGGTGGGGAGGGTCGGCCGAACGAGGCGATGCACCGCATCGCCGGAGTGGAGGCCGGGGTGGGGGGCGCCACACGCGCGGTTTTCGTGGTGCGCCCCCACCCGTCACGTTTGTTCGCTTTGCTCTCAAACGCGCCACCCATGGCGGACGACTTCGTCCGCCAGACCCCACCCTGCGAAGCTTCGCTTCGCCTGGGGGGAGGGATAAGCAGCGCGCCTTATTGTTGCTTACTTCGCCTTCAGAAACTCCCCGACTTCGAGCAGCACGAACTCGTTGTCGTCAGCCTTGTTGGGCTCGCGGCTCGACGAGAACGGCAGGTTGTTGTCGTTGCCGACGATGATGTGGGTGGCGTCCACCATGTCGACGTTCTCGATGGTGAAGAACGGGAACGTCAACACGCCGTCGTTGAGCGGCTTGAGCGACTTCTTGTCGGGGTCCTGGATCTTCATCAGGTCGATGAAGCCGACTTTGCGGACGGGCTTGCCGACATTGCCGTCGTTCATCTCGATCTTCACGACGCGCTTGAACTTGGCGAGGTCCGGGAAGCAATCGGTGCCGCGCTTGCCATCGGCGCAGGCCTTGTCCTTGGTGCCTTCGCCGTTGTCGCGCTCGATGATCAGGCCGTGATCGGCGTCGATCATGTTGAAGTCGCCGATCGCATTGCCGTTCTGCTCGAACACATACTGCCAGTAGCGGCCGGTAAATTTCTCCGCCTTGACGTCGAACTCGAGAATGCGCGAGGCTTCCTTGCCATCGACCTTCTCCCAGTCCTTCTTCTCGGCATCCCAGATCGGGCCTTCCAGCAGGCCGTACAGGAACTTGCCGTCCTTCGAGGAGGCGAAGCCCTCATACCCCTTGGAGCGGCGCAGATTGACGTTGCTGAAGGTGGCGCCCGGCGCGCCCGGCGACTGCACCTGCCAATGGTCCGGCGAACGCACTGGCTTGCCGTCGGCGACGGTCTCGAACACCGCCAGTACCTTGCCGGTCTTGTCGGTCTTCAGGACGTAGGGGCCGAACTCGTCGCCGATCCAGAAGTTGTCGCCGATCGGCTGAAAGCCTTCGGTGTCGAAATCGGCGCCCGTGAGGTAGCGCTTGGCGGTGTCCTCGTGGACGATGCGGAACGGCACCTTCTTGTCGGGATCGTGCAGGAAAACGGTTTCCTGGCGCTCGATCTTGCCGGCCTTCCAGTCGATCTTGTGACGATTGAGGTACAGCATCGAGTCGGCCGAATTGTAGCGCGAGCCGGAGCCGTTGTCGGTCAGCACCCAGAACGAGCCGTCGGGCATCATCTTGATGCCGGAATGGCCCTGCAGCGGCTGGCCCTTGAACGGCAGCGAGATGCCAGTGTCGCGCTCGTAGGACTTGCCCATCACGGTGCCCTGCGCTTCGACGCGCTTGCCGGTGGTGTACTTGCCGGCGTTCTTCAGGTCGGCGGGCGCGTCGGCCGGCGCCTCGATCATGGTCAGCGCGGGCAGCACGGCGTGGCCGGCCAGCTTGGCGGGAAACTCCCCTTCGCTTTGCGCGAAAGCCGCGGACGACAGCAGCATCATCGACGCGACGGAACAGAGCAGGGATTGGCGCATGGTGGTTCTCCTTGTGGTGACCATGCGGCGTGTTCTGGGGCGCGCGCGTTACGGCGCGCTGACAGAGGGATGACGGCGGGATGACAGCCGGGGGAAAGCGCTGCGGCAAGTTGGCGCCGCACCCTCCACGAGTCGTCCCCGCGAAGGCGGGGACCCATAGCCTCCGTCCCTTCAAGTGAAAAAGAATCTCTCCTGTTCTGCCAAAGCACATTCGACAGCGTGTATGGATCCCCGCCTTCGCGGGGACGACGGCTGAAAAGCCGGTGATCGACTACTGCTTCTCGATCTTCGCGTTGGTGATCAGCTTCTCCCACAGCACGAGCTGCTGCTTGACGAAGGCATCGAGTTCTTCCGGCGTGCCGGAAAATGCATCCATGCCGAGATTGGCGAGTTGCGCCTTGATCTCCGGCTTCTCGATGATCTTGCGGATCTCGCTATTGAGCTTGACCACAATCTCCTTCGGCAGCCCGGCCGGGCCGAAATAGGCCTGCCACGAGGTGATGTCGAAGTCGGGCACGCCGGCTTCCTGCATGGTGGGCAACTCCGGCACCAGCGGCGAGCGCTTCGCGGTGGTGACGGCCAGCGCCCGCAGCGCGTTGCCGGTGACATGCGGCAGGCCGCTCGGCACGTCGGTGAACATCATGTCGATGCGCCCGCCGATCACGTCGTTCATCGCCGGCGGCGAGCTCTTGTACGGCACGTGTAGCATCTCGATGCCGGCGTTGTGCGCGAAGGTCGCGCCCGACACGATCGCCGACGAACTGCCGGACGCATAGGTCAGCTTGCCCGGATTGGCCTTGCCGTAGGCGACCAGCTCGGCGACGGTCTTCGCCTTAACCTCGGGGTTCACCACCAGCATGAAGGGCAGGTCGCCGGTGCGCGCGATCGCGGTGAAATCCTTCACCGGGTCGTAGGTCATGGTCTTCAGCAAAAACGGGTTCGCCGAATGCGTGGTGTTGGTGGTGACGAACAGCGTGTAGCCATCGGGGGCGGCGCGAGCGACATAGGTCGCGGCGATCATGCCGTTGGCGCCGGGCTTGTTGTCGATCACGATCGGCACGCCGAGCGCCTGGCCGAGATATTGCGAGATGATGCGCGTCGTGCTGTCGGTGCCGGAGCCTGCGGCGAACGGCAAGACCAGCGTGATGGTGCGGTTCGGATAGGCGGCGGGCTGCGCCCACGCGGCGCTTGCCGAACCCATCGCCAATGCCAGCACGGCCGCGGTGAACCCGCCACGAATCCCTTGAAGTCCGATCATTCCGTCTGCTCTCCCTGATCCGGCCTCGGCGGCCGGCTGTTGTTGCGCGCAAGCTAGCCGAGGTCGGTGCGGGGTGGAAGGCCTCAGCGAGATTCCTACTTCTTCACCTCGCCCCGCTTGCGGGGAAAGGTCGGAATGCGCGTAGCGCATTTCGGGTGAGGGGGGCGAGCGTTTCACTCGCAGGGGCCCTCACCCCAGCCCTCTCCCCGCAAGAGCGGGGCGAGGCGGCGCACGGCCGTCGCTCGCCTGACATCAGTCACTCAGCTCAGCGCGCTCTCGATGGTGTAGACCACACCGGTGGGCAGGAAGTCGGCGGTGGCGCTGCCGCCGAGCTGGTCGCGGGCACCGCGCTCGATCAGCCGCGACCCGAATCCCTTGCGGGTCGGCGCGTGAACGCGCGGGCCGCCGGATTCGATCCAGCTCAGTTGCAGCTTCTCGCCGGCCGGTTCGAGCAGCAATTGCCAGGCGATGCTCACGGTGCCGGCGTCGTTGGAGAGCGCGCCGTATTTGGCGGCGTTGGTGGCGATCTCGTGCAGGATCATCGACATCATCACCGCGCGGGGCGGCGCCAGCGGCACTTTCGGACCGGAGATGCGCACGCGCCGCGAACCGATCTGCGCATACGGCTCGAGCACGCGATTGACGACGTCCTGCACGTCGGCGCCAGCCCACTTCTCCTGACTCAGCAGGTCGTGTGCCTTGGCCAGCGCGCCGAGCCGGCCCTCGAAGGCGCTACGCTCCTCCTTGCTGGCGCTGCGAAAAGTCTGGCTGGCGATCGCCTGCAGCACCGCCAGCGTGTTCTTGACGCGGTGGTTAAGTTCCTCGACCAGCAACGCGTGCAGCATCTCGCCGCGCGCGATCACGCTGGCCATGCGCAGCGCGAATCCGACGCCGATCAGCAGCAGCAGAAGGCCGACGGCGACGGTGACGCCGAGATCGCGCCACAGCGGCGACGCCAATGACGCCTGCGCAATCCCGGCGCCGACCATCCAGCCCGAGATCTGCGACCGCGCCACCGCGGTGATCAGCGGCACGCCTTCCAGCGACACTGTCTCTACCGGTGCTTCCTGCGATGTGAACATGACGGCGAACAGCGTCGGCGAGGCGGGTTTGCCGACCGTCACCTGCGGGTTCGGCACCCGCGCGAAGTTGATGCCATCGGCGTCGAACATCGACATTGTCCAGTCCGGACCGGGGCGTTGCCTTTCGAGGACGGCCTGAAACATGGCGATCGGCGGCGTGAAGGAGATGTCATAGACCACCCTGCCATCGATGATCGCCGGCACCTCCACCGTCAGAATCGCCTTGTTCAGCACCGAACCGACAAACAGGTTGGAATAGGCCGGCTTGCCAGTTTCGAACACCTTGCGCACCACGTCGAGATTGTTGCGCGGCGGCAGTTTGCTGGCGTCAGTCGTGAGCGTGGAAAACAACTGGCGGCCGTCGCGGTCGGCGACCAGCAGTACGCCGCCCGGCGGATACTGCTCGAGAAACCCCGTGGCGACACGCCGGAACGTGTCGAAATCGCCGGATCGCAATGAATTGGTCAGCGACAGCACCTGCAGGCTCCCGGTGATGCGCTGGGTTTCGGCGTCGAGCACGGTGCGGATGCCGCGTGCGGTTTCCACCACGCGCGCGGAGGCCTCGAGCCGGTCCTTTTCATAGTCGCGGTAGATGATGGCCCCGGCAAAGAGGATCAGCGGCAGCATGGTGCCGGCCACGAGCAGCGCGAGCCGAACCGGCAGAGAGAGTTTTCGCAAGCGCGGCCCCGGGCATGTCGTTGGCGAAGCAGTGCGCCGATCATAGGGATGATCGATCTGCGCCGCCATGACGAAGCCGTTGGACGAATGGCGGCACTGGCAAAGCTGCTTTGACTTTGGGTTGCCGACTCGCTAACTAGATTAGAATAATTCTAATCTGAGAAAGTCCAGCGATATGAAGGCATTTTCCGATCTGACCGAGCGCGAGGTGCTGGCCGTCGCCATTTCCGGCGAGGAGGAGGACAGCCGCATTTATCTCAGCTTTGCCGAGGATCTCGCCGAGCGATATCCGGACTCGGCCAAGGTGTTCAGCGAGATGGCAGAGGAAGAGAAGGGCCACCGGCACCTCTTGCTACAGATGTATGAGCAGCGGTTCGGCCCCAACCTGCCGCCGATCCGCCGCGGCGATGTCAAGGGCTTCATCCGCCGGCGACCGATCTGGCTGACCCGCAACCTCACGCTCGACGCCATCCGCAAGGAAGCCGAGACGATGGAGTTCGAGGCCGAGCGCTTCTACGCCCGGGCGGCGGAACAGGCGACCGATGTCGGGGTCCGCAAGTTGCTCGGCGATCTCGCCGAACTGGAAAAGGGCCACGAACACCTCGCCGCCAAGCTCTCCGACAGCATCCTGACCACCGACGTGCGCAGCGCCGAGGACAAGACCCGGCACCGCATGTTCGTGCTGCAGTACGTCCAGCCCGGCCTCGCCGGCCTGATGGACGGTTCGGTATCGACGCTGGCGCCGTTGTTCGCGGCGGCCTTCGCCACCCACCACAACTGGCCGACCTTTCTGGTCGGGCTGGCGGCTTCGATCGGCGCCGGCATCAGCATGGGCTTTGCCGAGGCGCTGTCCGACGACGGCTCGATGACGGGCCGGGGCTCGCCGTGGCTGCGCGGCGGCATCTGCGGGCTGATGACGACGCTCGGCGGCCTCGGCCATATCTTGCCCTATCTGGTGCCGGACGACTGGGCCAACGCGTTCTGGATCGCCACCGCGATCGCCGGCGTGGTGGTGTTCTTCGAACTGTGGGCGATCGCTTACATCCGCGCGCGCTACATGGACACGCCGTTCATGCAGGCGGTGTTCCAGATCGTGCTCGGCGGCGTCATCGTGCTGGCGGTGGGAATCCTGATCGGCGGGGCGTAGGCGCGCGCCTGCAACACAATCTTGATCCTCATCAAGCGGTGAGCGAATCCGAGAAGCTCTGGCGAGCAAACCGGCGATGCACGGCGTCCGACTATGCAGGACGCCGTTCAAAGGCGTATTCACTCGAATTGCATCGACATTCAAAATTCCATTTCATTGACGAAAACGCCGTTGCCAAGCATTTTGAAGGTACGGATTGCGGGCGCGTCACCAGTGATAGTCGCGATGCTCGCTAACTAAACTTCACTTCCACCATCGGTCGGACGGATCCGAACCGCAACGACGCGCGTTGCGGCGACGGCGAAGCCGTGCCCATCCATAGGAGATATCATGTCGAACGATCGCGACAACCAATCCCCGCGCATCGACCGCCGCAGTCTGCTGCGCGCCGGCGCGGCTGCGGCGTTTGCCGCGCCGCTTGGCGTGTGGAGCGCGCAGGCGTTTCCGTTCCGGCCGGCATCAACCATCGATTTTTCCGAATTCCCGATCTGCAAGGCGTCGTCCGATGCGCCGGCGCTGACCGGCGCGCCGCGAAAACTGAAGTTTTCGTGGAACGCCGGAGCGGTGTGCTCGGTGCAGTTGCCGGTGGCGATCGACCACGGATTTTTCGCCAAGCAGAATCTCGAAGTCGAACTGGTCAATTTCAGCGGATCGACAGACCAGTTGCTGGAAGCGATTGCGACCGGCAAGTCCGACGCGGGCGTCGGCATGGCGCTGCGCTGGCTGAAGCCGCTGGAGCAGGGATTTGACGTCAAGATCGTCGCCGGCACCCATGGCGGCTGCCTGCGGGCGCTGGCGCCGGCGAAATCCGATATCAAAGGCCTTGCGGATTTCAAGGGCAAGGTGATCGCAGTCGGCGACATGGCCGGCCCCGACAAGAACTTCTTTTCGATCCAGCTCGCCAAGGTCGGTCTCAATCCGGACAAGGACGTCGAGTTTCGGCAATACCCCGCCAATCTGGTGCGGACCGCCGTGGAGAAGGGCGAGGCGCAGATCGGCCTGGCGTCCGACCCGCTGGCCTATCTCTGGCTCAAGGATGGCGAGTTCAGGGAGGTCGGGTCCAATCTCGACGGCCCCTACAAGGATATCAGTTGCTGCATCGTCGGCATCCGCGGCAACCTGATCCGCGACGAGCCGCAGGTCGCGCGCGCGCTGACGCAGGCGCTGCTCGATGCCGCGATGTTCTCCTCGCAGAATCCCGAAATTGCGGCGAAGTCGTTCCTGCCCTTCGCGCCGAAGGCCGCCACGGAAGCGGATCTGCAGGCGATGATCCGCTATCACACGCATCATCATCACCCGGTCGGCGACGCCTTGAAGCGCGAGCTGAAGTCCTACGCGGACGACCTCAAGCAGGTCTCCGTGTTCAAGCCGAGCACCGACACGACGAAATTCGCGGAGAAGATCTATGCCGACGTATTCCGCGTCTGAGGTCGCGCCGTTCGGCGCCGATCGCGAGACGGCGGTCGTTGCGGGCGACGGCGGCTTGCAGATCGCCAGCCGGCTTCGCCTCAGCCTTTCCGGCATCGTTGCAAGCCTCGCCTGGCTGGCCTTCGGCGTGTCATGCCTGCGCTGGCCCGATATCGGCGACTGGCCGCGCACCGAGGCCGTGGCCTACACCGCCTTCGTCGTCGCCGCCGGCATTCTTCTCGTCACGACCGCCCGCGAAGCGCTCGGCAAGTTCGGCGCCGGCGTGCAGCAGCGGGCGCCGTGGTTCTTGGCCCTTGGCGCGTTCCTGACGCTATGGGAAGTCACCACCGCGAAATTCGGCTGGCTGCCGCTGCCATTCTTTCCGCCGCCGCAATCGATCGTCGAAGTCTACACCGACGATCTGCCCAAACTGTTCGACAGCGCCTTCGCCTCGATCAAGCTGCAGCTCGGCGGCTACTTCATCGGCGCTGCCGTCGGCTTCCTCACCGGCGTGTCGATCGGCTGGTCGCGCGCAGCCGGCTACTGGGTGCATCCGATCCTGCGTTTTATCGGCCCATTGCCGGCGACCGCCTGGTTGCCGATCGCGTTCTTCACCTTTCCGTCGAGCTGGAGCGCCAGCACGTTCCTGATCGCGCTGGCCACCGGCTTTCCGGTGACGGTCTTGACCTGGTCCGGCGTCGCCTCCGTCAGCACCGCCTATTACGACGTGGCGCGCACGCTCGGCGCCAAGCCGTCGTTCCTGGTGTTGAAGGTGGCGATCCCCGCGGCGCTGCCGCACGTCTTCGTCGGCCTGTTCATGGGGCTCGGCTCGTCCTTCGCGGTGCTGGTCGTCGCCGAGATGATGGGCGTCAAGGCCGGCCTCGGCTGGTACCTGCAATGGGCGCAGGGCTGGGCGTCCTACGCCAACATGTATGCCGCGCTGATCGTGATGTCGCTGCTGTGCTCCGGCGCCATCACGCTGCTGTTCAAGGTGCGGGACCATCTGCTGGTCTGGCAGAAGGGTGTCGTCAAATGGTAGCTACCGCATTGGCCGAGCAGGCCTCATTCATCGCCGCCGGCGCCTCGCTCGACATCGATCACGTCAGCCACGCCTTCGACATCGACGGCAAGGCGCTGCCGGTGCTCGACGATGTCAGCATCACCGTGGCCCCCGGCGAGTTCGTCGCCTTGCTCGGGCCGTCCGGCTGCGGCAAGTCGACCTTGCTGCGGCTGGTCGCCGGCCTCGAGCCGCCACGCTCGGGTTCCTTGCGTGAAGATGGCGTGGCGATCACCGGGCCGTTTCCGTCGCGCGTCGTCGTGTTCCAGGATCCGACGTTGTTCCCATGGCGAAAAGTCTGGGACAATGTCGCGCTCGGGCTGGAAGCGCAGGGCATCCTCAAGACCCAGCGCCACCGCGTCGATGCGGCGCTCGAACTGGTCGGGCTGTCGTCGTTCCGCAACGCCTATCCGCATCAACTGTCCGGCGGCATGGCGCAGCGCGTCGCACTGGCGCGGGCGCTGGTCAACGATCCCAAGATCCTGGTGCTCGACGAGCCGCTCGGCAAGCTGGATTCGCTGACGCGGATCACCATGCAGGCCGAGCTGGTGTCGCTGTGGCAGCGCACCGGCGTCACGGCATTGCTGGTGACCCACGACGTGGAAGAGGCGCTGTTCCTCGCCAACCGTGTCATCGTGTTCAGCGACCGGCCGGCGAAGATCACCGCCGACATCGCCGTCGATCGGCCGTATCCGCGGCATCGCGGCGACGCCCATCTGGCCGAGTTGCGCCGGCAGATATTGGGCCTGTTGGGGCTCGACGCGACGTGGTGAGACGAGCGCAGCGTTGGTGGGTAGCCCGGATGACGTTGGCGTGCCACATCGTGGCGCGTCGACGAAATCCGGGAACGGCGTTGATGGCGGCGGGGCCGGCCCCGGATTGCCATCCGGGCTACGCCTCACCGCCGTGACGCCACAAACACCCCCATCAGCACCAGCGCGTAACCGGCGAGGTGAAACAGCTGCAACCGCTCGCCGAGAAACACGATCGCCATGGCCGAGCCGAACACCGGCATCATGTGCAGGAACGGCGCGGCGCGGTTCGGGCCGATCAGCGCGATGCCGCGGTTGAAGAACAGATAGGCCAATGCCGACGGAAAGATGATGATGTAGATCAGCGTCGCCAGCGTCAGCCGGTCGACGATCAGCGTGGCCCCGGACGCCAGTTCCCAGAGTGCAAGCGGGACCGTCATCAGCGCGCCGCAGCCCACGGTGAATACGATCAGCGACATCGGATGCGTCACCGGCCGCCGCAGCATCAGCGCCGAATAGATGCCGAAGATGAACAGCGCCGCGGCCAGCATGGCGTCGCCCTTGTTGATCTCGATGCTGGCCAGCGCGGTGACGTCGCCGCGCAGGATGATCACCAGCACGCCGGCCAATGAGGCCGCGATGCCGAGCAGTTGCGCCCAGGTCAGCCGCACGCCGAACAGGATCAGCGTCCACAGCGCCACGCAGAGTGGCCCGGCCGACTGGATCAGCAGCCCGTTCAGCGCCTGCGTATAGACCAGCCCCCAATAGGCCAGCGCAGTATTGGCGGCGAAGCCGGTGAACGCCAGCACCAGCAGCAGTGGAACGTGGGCGCGCAGGGTGGGCCAGTCGCGCCGCCAATACGGCCAGGCGAACGGCAGCAGCAGGAAGAACGCGCCGATCCAGCGCACGCAGGCCATTGTCACCGGCGGAATGTGGCCGGATACGTAACGCCCGAGCACCATGTTGCCGGCCCAGAACAGCGAGGTCAGGCTGAGCAGCAGGTAGGGCTGGTTGCTGAACCACACGAACAGCGCGGATGAAGGCGAGGCGGCTTTATTGCTCATCGTTTCCCGAAGTTTGGATCGATTCAAATGTTCGTAAATTCGAGTCGTGCGCAACACCTGTTGGCGCGGCCTGTCCATGCGCGAATGCACGATGAGCCGGGCCACTGCGGCGCTGCAGCCACACTGTTCCGTGAATGCGCGTCGATGCGTCCTCTCTAGAGGTCTTCCAATGGAATTGCCGGTGGCGCTCGCCTAACCGATCTCTATCGCATTCCATTTTGCGTCGGCCGCGAGTCGATGCGAACACTGACGATCGGGGACACCGCGTTGAAGAAGATTCATCTGTCGCATCTTGCAATCCTGTCGGCCACCTGTGCGCTGAGCCTGCTGACGCTGGATTCCTCGATCGCGCAGCAACCCGCCGCCACCGCTTCGCAACTTCCGCCGGTGGTGGTCAACCCGCCCGCGCCGCGTCGTCGCGCCGCCGTGGCGCCGGTGCGCACCCCGCGCGCGGCCCG
>NZ_JAQGJD010000003.1 GCF_028290785.1 Tardiphaga sp.
TGCCGACCGCGGTGACGCTGGCCTGCGCCGACGAAAGCGTTGCCATCGACCTCGTGCAGGCGCTGGGTTCGGCGACGTTTCGGCCGTATCACTCCACCGACGTGCGCGGCGTCGAGATCGGCGGCGCAGCCAAGAACGTGCTGGCGATCGCCGCGGGTATCGTCGTCGGCAAGAAGCTCGGCGCCTCCGCGCTGGCGGCGCTGACCACCCGCGGCTTCAGCGAATTGCTGCGACTCGGCCGCGCCTGCGGCGCGCGCAACGAAACCTTGTCCGGCCTGTCCGGCCTCGGCGACCTGATCCTGAGCTGCTCCAGCGCGCAGTCGCGCAATTTCTCGCTCGGCGCCGCGCTCGGCCGCGGTGAGATGCCGCCGCGCGACAAGCTCGCCGAAGGCGAATTCACCGCACCGGTTCTGATTGAACTGGCGGCTTCCAAAAACATCGACATGCCGGTCGCCAGCGCGGTCGCCGCCATTCTGGGCGGCACCGCCACCATCGACCAGGCGATCGAAGGGCTGCTGACGCGGCCGTTCAAGGCAGAGGGATAATTCGTGGCACATTGGCTGGTGAAATCGGAGCCCTCGACGTGGTCGTGGGATCAGCAGGTCGCCAAGGGCGCCAAGGGCGAAGCCTGGACCGGCGTGCGCAACCACACCGCCAAGCAGTACATGATGAAAATGAAGAAGGGCGACCGCGCGTTCTTCTATCATTCCAACGACGGCAAGGAGATCGTCGGGATCGCCGAGATCATCCGCGAGCACTATCCCGACCCGACCGATGAATCCGCCAAGTTCGTCTGCGTCGATATCAAGGCCGACAAGCCGTTGAAAACGCCGGTAACACTCGCCGCGATCAAGGCCGACCCTCGTTTCGCGGAAATGGCGCTGCTGAAATATTCGCGGCTCTCGGTGCAGCCGGTGACGGACGCCGAATGGAAGTTGATCTGCAAGCTGGGCGGATTGTGAGCGTGCGATCCCGCACGCTTCATCGTTCACGGTGAGCGCGGCCGACGCAGCCGTGCCCGCGGCGGTCGCCGATCCGACCGCCTTCATCATCGCCAATACTTTATTGCTGCCGGTGCCGTTGGTGCCGGAGATCGTGTTGCACGTCGCCGACGAGGCGGTGCCGCTGTGGAGCAAGACCGAAGACGAGATCAACGAGATCGGCCTGCCGCCACCGTTCTGGGCCTTTGCCTGGGCCGGCGGCCAGGCACTGGCGCGCTATGTTCTCGACAATCCCGCGAACGTTGCGGGCAAGGTCGTGATCGATCTCGCCTCGGGATCGGGCGTGGTCGCGATCGCCGCCATGAAAGCCGGCGCGGCGCGCGTCATCGCCTTCGACATCGACGGCTTTGCACGCACGGCGATCGCGCTGAACGCGCGTGTAAACAACGTGGCGATCGAGGTGTGTGGCGACGACCTGCTGGCCGGAGTCGCGGCGCCCGCAGCCGAAGCCATCCTTGCCGGAGATATTTTCTATGAGCGCGATACGGCCGCGCGGGCCTTCAGCTTCCTGAGTGCCAAAGCCGCGCAAGGCGCGACGGTGCTGATCGGCGACCCCGGCCGCAGCTTTCTGCCTAAGGAGCGCTTGCGCAAGATTGCCGAGTATCAGGTGCCGGTGTCGCGCGACCTGGAAGATGTTGATATCAAGAATACCGCGGTGTGGGTGCTGGCTAGCAGACGGCGAAGCCGTAGCACTCTCAGTTGTCGTCCCCGCGAAAGCGGGGACCCATAGCCACCGTCAGCACAATGGAAACGGCAGAGCCGTGACTACGCAACTTCAGCTATCTCTACAGCGTGTATGGGTCCCCGCCTGCGCGGGGACGACAGCCGATGGGGCAGCGATCACCCCGCCGCCGCGACCACCTGCGCCAGTAGCTGTTCGCGCTTCGACTGCGAGCGATAGCCCGTCATCGTGGCCGCGAAGCGTTCCAGGATGCCGTCCTCGAATGCCGTGACGATGGTGTCGTGCACGTAGCTCTTGCGGCAGATCGCCGGCGTGTTCGACAGTTCGTCCGCGGCGGAGCGGACGGCGTCCAGCACCTGCTTCTTGCGGCCGCGCGCGCTGTCCGCCGGCGAGATCCGCGACAGCGATTCCAGCACCACGGCCGACGCCATCAGCGTGCGAAAATCCTTCAGCGAGATTTTGATGCCGGCGATCTCGCGCAGAAACGCGTTCACCGCGGCGGTGTTGACGTTATGGCTGCGGCCAGCCTCGTCCCTGTACTGGAACAGCCGCTTGCCCGGTACCGTGCGCAGAATGCCGATGGCGCGCACCAGCTTGGCGGCGTCGCATTCCTTGCGCACCGCCTTGCCGCCCTTGGCCTTGAAGGTCAGCACCAGGGTATCGTCTTCCAGCAGCACATTCGACTTCAGCAGCGTGGTCGCGCCGCGGGTGCCGTTCAGCTTCATGTAGGATTCGTTGCCGGGACGGATCGCGGTGCGCGCGATCAGCTCGATCACCGCGGACAACGCGAATTCGCGGGTCGGCAACTCGCCGGAGAGATGCATGGAGACGTTGCGGCGAATCTTCGGCAGCGCGCCGACCAGCCGCGCGAGGCGATGCGCCTTGCGCTGCTCGCGAACTTTCTCCCAGTCGCTATGATAGCGATATTGCAACCGGCCGGCGGCATCGCGGCCGACCGCCTGCAGATGCGATGTGGGATCGACGGCGTAGCGCACCTCGGCATAGGCCGGCGGCACCGCCATCGAATTCAACCGCTTGATAGTGCCGACATGGCGGATAGCCGTGCCGTTGGCGCGAATGAACGAGTAGGTCTTACCGCGCTTCAGCCGGCGGATGGTCAACTCGGACTGGTCGCCGAGCTTGAGGCCGAGTTCCCGGGCCAGCGCCTCGACGCTACCGGGAGCGGTTTTCGAGCCACGCGGCGGGACGACGACGGAACCCACGGCGCTATTCCGCGGTAACGCAAAATTCTGCTGTTCCATCATGACGTTATTCGCCTCGCTCGGCCTGTGATCCTGCTAATGCCGATGTTGGGTGGTTGGTTCCGGCCGGAAAGCCGGTCCTTGCGAGGGCCATTTAGGAGCTTTGCATCTCCATTGCGAGTCGATCTGGCGTAGGCGACGGTTACTAATTACCGTTTTCTTGGCTTGATTGGGTTCATGATGAAGCGATTGGCGCTTGCACAACGCGATCGTGATCGCATTCTGCTGGCTTCGGTCGCCAAAAGGCCTAGGCCGCAGCGGCTTGTCCCGGTACCCCGCGCCGACGCATAATTGCCACAAGAACGAGAACCGGCGTGCGGGAAATCCTGGCCGTCGGTCACACGTGGAGGGGACGATGTCCGACAAGATTTACGACGTACCGACCGAGTGGAGCACCCGCGCCTTCGTCGATGACGCCAAATACAACGCGATGTATGCGCGCTCGACTACCGACTCCAATGGCTTCTGGGCCGAGCAGGCCAAACGTCTCAACTGGATCGAACCATTCACCAAGGTCGAGAACGCTTCGTTCGCGCCCGGCCATGTCTCGATCAAATGGTTCGAGGATGGCGTTCTCAACGTCGCCTACAACTGCATCGACCGGCATCTGCCGAAGCGCGCGCAGCAGACCGCCATCATCTGGGAAGGCGACGACCCCTCGCAGTCCCGGCACATCACCTATCAGGAGCTGCACGACGAAGTTTGCCGCTTCGCCAACATCCTGCGGCTGCGCAATGTCCGCAAAGGCGACCGCGTCACCATCTACCTGCCGATGATTCCCGAAGCCGCCTATGCGATGCTGGCCTGCGCGCGGATCGGCGCGATCCATTCGGTGGTGTTCGCCGGCTTCTCGCCGGACTCGCTGGCGCAGCGCATCACCGACTGCCAGTCGAAGATCGTTATCACCGCCGATGAAGGCCTGCGGGGCGGCAAGAAGGTGCCGCTGAAGGCCAATGTCGATGCCGCAGTGGCCAAGGCCGGCAATGTCGACTGGGTCGTGGTGGTGAAGCACACCGGTGGCGCTGTGAACATGGATCCGGTGCGCGACTTCTGGTATCGCGACGCCGCCGAAATGGTCACCACCGAATGCCCGTGCGAGCCGATGAATGCGGAAGACCCGCTGTTCATCCTCTACACTTCCGGCTCCACCGGCCAGCCCAAGGGCGTGCTGCACACCTCGGCCGGCTATCTTCTGTTCGCGGCGATGACGCATCAATACGTGTTCGACTACCACGACGGCGACATCTACTGGTGCACCGCCGACGTCGGCTGGGTCACCGGGCACAGTTATATTCTTTATGGGCCGCTCGCCAACGGCGCGACCACGCTGATGTTCGAGGGCGTGCCGAACTATCCGACCATGTCGCGGTTCTGGGAAGTGATCGACAAGCACAAGGTCAACATCTTCTACACCGCGCCGACCGCGATCCGCGCGCTGATGCAGGCCGGCGACGATCCGGTGCATGTCACCTCGCGCAAGAGCCTGCGCCTGCTCGGCTCGGTCGGCGAACCGATCAACCCGGAAGCCTGGGAGTGGTACTACAACGTGGTCGGCGAAAAGCGTTGCCCGATCGTCGATACCTGGTGGCAGACCGAGACCGGCGGCATCCTGATCACGCCGTTGCCGGGCGCGACGAAACTCAAGCCGGGGTCGGCGACGCGGCCGTTCTTCGGCGTGGTGCCGGAGATCGTCGATGCCGATGGCAAGGTTCAGACTGGGGAGACCCAGGGCAACCTGTGCATCGCCAGATCCTGGCCGGGACAGATGCGCACGGTCTATGGCGACCACGCGCGGTTCGAGCAGACCTACTTCTCGACCTATCCCGGCAAGTATTTCACGGGCGACGGCTGCCGCCGCGACGCCGATGGCTATTACTGGATCACCGGGCGCGTCGATGACGTCATCAACGTCTCCGGCCACCGCATGGGCACCGCGGAAGTCGAAAGCTCGCTGGTGGCTAATCCCGCGGTGTCGGAAGCCGCCGTCGTCGGCTACCCCCACGATATCAAGGGCCAGGGCATCTACGCCTATGTCACGCTGATGAGCGGCGTGGAGCCGACCGAGGCGCTGCGCAAGGAGCTGGTGGCCTGGGTCCGCAAGGACATCGGCCCGATTGCCTCGCCAGACCTGATCCAGTTCGCCCCCGGCCTGCCCAAGACCCGCTCCGGCAAGATCATGCGCCGCATCCTGCGCAAGATTGCCGAGGACGAGCCGGGCACCCTGGGCGACACCTCGACGCTGGCCGATCCCGCCGTGGTCGATGACCTCGTCGAGCACCGGCAGAACAAGCGTCCGGGGGCGTAGGACGCGAGCCACTGTAAAATCTGTTGTCGTCCCCGCGAAAGCGGGGACCATAACCTCCGTCAGCACAAGTGAACGGCAGAGCCACCCGATCGCGGTTCCGCCAATTCTTAAGCGTGTATGGGTCCCCGCTTTCGCAGGGACGACGCCGTAGCCGCTGTGGCGCACAGCGCGCTTCACCTCACCCATTTTTCGACTCACCACTCCCTCCGCCCTGCGCTTTCGCCGCGGGTGTTGTTTCCAAGTCATTTACTTTGTTCGCGAGATTTCCCTTTGATGCTGCCGTTGATTTGCAGCCCGGTGCCGGATGCT
>NZ_JAQGJD010000349.1 GCF_028290785.1 Tardiphaga sp.
CGCCGGACTTCATCAGCTCGGCCACGGTGCGGCCGTCGCGGGCGCCTTCGACGATGAAGTCGGAAATGATGGCGATGGCCTCGGGATGGTTAAGCTTGACGCCGCGCTCAAGACGGCGGCGCGCGACGATGGCGGCCATCGAGATCAAGAGCTTGTCTTTTTCGCGGGGGGACAGATTCATGCAAGCACTCTGAATAAAGTTAGTTCAGCCACAGCCGCGGCAGCGCGGCGCCGGAGCGCGCCAGCACGTTCATCATGTCGACGCGCAGCTTGGCGGCATCTTGCGCACAGAAGCGGGCCATTGCAAATCCGTTCCAGCAGGAGATGCCGACCTCGCCGCCGAAGCTGTCCGCAGCCTCGCGAATCCGCTCCACCAGTGCCTCGTCACCGGGCACGATCAGCGCGGTGCCGATCGCCAGGCCGCCATTGGCGATCGCCGGACGGGCCAGCTTTGCGCTGAAATCGCCGTCGAGCCGCACGGTTTCGGCGAACACAAGCTTGCCGCCGCGGCGCAGCCGCCAGCGGTCGATGAACGCGCCGGTTAGCAGCTTTTCGCCCATCGCGGCGCGGCCGAAGATGACGATCTCGCAGACCACCAGCGAGGCGGATGCATCGAGGTCGATGTCGATGCGGCGTTCGGTGCGGGAGCGGTCGAACAGAATGGTTTCCTGCGGCAGCCAGGACAGATGTGCGCCAGCGGCGGCCTTAAGCGCAATGTTGATCTCCGCCGAAGGACCATGGGAGCGATAGACCTTTTCGGCAGCCGCGGTGGTGACCGTGAGGCTGGTGCCCTCGCCGACCGCGATGTCGATGTCGAAACGGTCACCGCCGGCCGCGCCGCCGGCGGTGTTGACGAACATCGCGGACAGGCCGTGGTCCTCCGGTGACGGGAAGCGGACGCGCAGCGAGCCGGATTCGTGCAGCTCGCGGCGGCGGGTCTTGCCATCGACGAGGTGGACGTCGAACGTCACCGAGCCCCGCGCGCGGTTGGCGGCAAAGATTGCGGATGATGCGTTCGGGGAATCAGCGGCCATGGTGTCTCCGGCCGCATCATAGCGCGGCCGGCTCACAGCGCCATCTGGCGGCTGATCTCGGCGGGATCGAGGGTCGAGCGGTCGCAGGCGAATTTCACCACGCCGCGGTCCATCACCGCAAAATTGTCGCCGAGCTCGCAGGCGAAGTCGAGATATTGCTCGACCAGCACGATGGAGATAGAGCCAAGGCTGCGCAGATAGGTGATGGCGCGTCCGATGTCCTTGATGATCGAGGGCTGGATGCCTTCGGTGGGTTCGTCGAGCAACAGCAGTTTTGGCCGCATCACCAGCGCGCGGCCGATGGCCAATTGCTGTTGTTGTCCGCCGGACAGATCGCCGCCGCGCCGGCCGAGCATGGATTTCAGCACCGGAAACAGCGAGAACACGTCGGAGGGAATGTTGCGGTCGGCGCGCGCGAGCGGCGCGTAGCCGGTCTTGAGGTTCTCTTCCACGGTGAGCAGCGGAAAGATCTCGCGGCCCTGCGGCACGAAGGAGATGCCGCGCCGCGCCCGCTCATAGGGCTTCAGGGTCGAGATGTCCTGGCCATCGAAAGTAATCGAGCCGCCGGAAATGGCCTGCTGGCCGACCATGGCGCGCAGCAGGCTGGTCTTGCCGACGCCGTTGCGGCCGAGCACGCAGGTTACCTTGCCGGGCTCCGCCGAGACGGTGACGCCACGCAGCGCCTGCGCCGCGCCGTAATACAGGCTGATGTTATCGACTTTCAGCATGGTAGTCGAAGTCCTTTGCCGCTCTCTCCGTGTCGTCTCCGCGAAAGCGGGGACCCATACACGCTGTCGCTCTGTTTTCCACCGGCGCCGGTGTCTTGCTATTTGCGCCGGAGGTTATGGGTCCCCGCTCCGCGCACGCCTTCGGCGTGCTAGGCGGGGACGACACCGAGTTTCACCTTCCCAAATACACTTCGACGACGCGGTCGTTGGTCGAGACCTGGTCGATGGTACCCTCTGCCAGCACCGTGCCTTCGTGCAGGCACGTCACCTTGACGCCCAACTCGCGCACGAAGGTCATGTCGTGCTCCACCACCACCACGGTCTTGTGGTCGCGGTTGATCTCCTTCAGCAGCTCGGCGGTCTGGTGGGTCTCGACGTCGGTCATGCCCGCGACGGGCTCATCGACCAGCAACAGTTTCGGGTCCTGCGCCAGCAGCATGCCGATCTCCAGCCACTGCTTCTGGCCGTGCGACAGGTTGCCGGCGAGGCGGTGCCGGGAGTCGGTCAAGCGGATGGTCTCCAGCACCTTGCCGATGCGCTCGGTCTGCTCCCTTGTATTGCGCCAGAACAGCGTGCCGCGAACGCGGTGGTCGACATTCAGCGCCAGCAGCAGATTGTCCCAGACGGTCTGGCTCTCGAACACCGTGGGCTTCTGGAATTTGCGGCCGATGCCCAGCGTGGCGATCTGGGTCTCGTCGAGCAGCGTGAGATCGTGGATGCCGTCGAAATAGACGTCGCCCTCGTCCGGCCTGGTCTTGCCGGTGATGATGTCCATCATCGTGGTCTTGCCGGCGCCGTTGGGCCCGATGATGGCGCGCATCTCGCCCGGCGCCAGCACCAAAGAGAGGTTGTTGATGGCGTGAAAACCGTCGAACGAGACGTGGACGCCGTCGAGATACAGCAGCGCCGAGGTGATGCGCTTCTGCCGCGCCTCCGCCTCGCGCGCGGCGACTACGGGATCGACGATCGCGGGGGCGTGGTGGGCCGGCTTCGCGGCGACGGGCTCTTCGAGATGAGTCATTTGCCCTACTCCGCCGGACGGGGTTTGCTGACGCCGTCTTCAGCGGCGGCGCTGTCTTCATTAGCGGTGTCGCGCTTCGCCCTCCACGGCTCCCACCAGGCGTTGAAGGTGCCGACGATGCCCTTCGGCAGCAGCAGCGTTACCAGGATGAACAGCGCGCCGAGCATGAACAGCCAGTACGGCGCCAAGGCCCCGGAGGTAAACACGGTCTTGGCGTAGTTGACGACCACCGCGCCGAGCGCCGCGCCGATCAGCGTGCCGCGGCCGCCGACCGCGACCCAGATCACCGCCTCAATGGAATTGGCCGGGGCGAATTCGCCGGGGTTGATAATGCCGACCTGCGGCACGTAGAGCGCGCCGGCGACGCCGGCCATGCAGGCCGACAGCGTGAACACGAACAATTTGTAGGATTCGACGCGGTAGCCGAGGAAGCGCGTTCGGGACTCGGAGTCGCGGATCGCGATCAGGACCTTGCCGAGCTTCGAGGTCACCACCGCGCGACAGATCAGGAAGCCGAGCATCAGCGCGAGGCAGCTCAGCGCGAACAGCGCCGCGCGGGTGCCTTCGGCCTGCACGTTGAAGCCCAGAATGTCCTTGAAGTCGGTGAGGCCGTTATTGCCGCCGAAGCCGAAGTCGTTGCGGAAAAAGGCGAGCAGCAGCGCGTAGGTCATCGCCTGCGTGATGATCGACAGATAAACGCCTGACACACGGGAGCGGAAGGTCAGCCAGCCGAAGCCGAAGGCGAGCAGGCCCGGCACGATGAGCACCATGGCGGCGGCGAACCAGAACATGTCGAAGCCGTACCAGTACCACGGCAGCTTGCTGTAGTTCAGGAACACCATGAAGTCCGGCAGGATCGGATTGCCGTAGACGCCGCGCGGGCCGATCTGCCGCATCAGGTACATGCCCATGGCGTAGCCGCCGAGCGCGAAGAAGGCGCCGTGGCCGAGCGAGAGGATGCCGCAATAGCCCCAGATCAGGTCGATGGAAAGCGCCAGGATGGCGTAGCAGACATATTTGCCGAACAGCGCCAGCAGATAGGTCGGAACCTGGAACATGGAGTCGGCCGGCAGAGCCAAGTTCGACAGCGGCAGCAGCACGCCGACGGCGGCCACGATCAGCAGGAAGATGGTGGCGCTGCGGTCGAGGGAGCGGGTGAGGATGTGCGGGGTCATGATCGGCCTCCACATGCGCCGCGTCGTCCCCGCCTAGCACGCCGAAGGCTTGCGCGGAGCGGGGACCCATAACCTCGGTCCGACGTAGTGAAGGAAGGCCTTTGCCGTCCTGCCGCCACATGGTGACAGCGTGTATGGATCCCCGCTTTCGCGGGGACGACGCGGGGAGAGGACGGTGCGAGACGGTGGGGCTCGATATTCATCATCATGCTTCGATCGCCCTGCCCTTGAGTGCGAACAGGCCGCGCGGCCGCTTCTGGATGAACAGGATGATCAGCACCAGGATGGCGATCTTGCCGAGCACGGCGCCGGCCACCGGCTCCAGGAATTTGTTGGCGATGCCCAGCGTGAAGGCGCCGACCAGGGTGCCCCAGAGATTGCCGACGCCGCCGAACACCACGACCATGAAACTGTCGATGATGTAGCTCTGACCGAGGTTGGGCGAGACATTGTCGATCTGCGACAGCGCCACGCCGGCGATCCCGGCAATGCCGGAGCCGAGGCCGAAGGTCAGCGCATCGACGCGCGATGTGGCGATGCCCATCGAGGCCGCCATCCTGCGGTTTTGCGTCACCGCGCGCATCTCCAGTCCGATGCTGGAGTAGCGCAGCATCGCCAGCAGGATCGCAAATACGGCCAGCGTGAAGCACAGGATCCACAGCCGGTTATAGGTGATGGTGATCTGGCCGAGTTCGAAGGCGCCCGACATCCAGGAGGGATTGCCGACTTCGCGGTTGGTCGGGCCGAACATGGTGCGCACCGCCTGCTGCAGCACCAGCGAGAGGCCCCAGGTGGCGAGCAGGGTTTCCAGCGGACGGCCGTACAGGAAGCGGATGATGGTGCGCTCGATGACAATGCCGAGAAGGCCGGCGATCAGGAAGGCCAGCGGCACCGCCATCAGCAGCGAATAATCGAACAGGCCGGGATAGGAGGTGCGGATGATTTCCTGCACGCCGAAGGTGACGTAGGCGCCGATCATCACCATCTCGCCATGGGCCATGTTGATGACGCCCATCACGCCGAAGGTGATGGCGAGGCCGATGGCGGCGAGCAGCAGCACCGAGCCGAGCGACAGGCCGTACCAGGCATTCTGCGCGATAGACCACAAGGTCTGGCGGCTCTGGATCGCGGTGGTGGCGCTGGCGGCGCTGCGCGAGACGACGATCGATTGTTCGGCGCCGGCGAGGCCAGTGAGCAGCGCGAGGGCTTCCTGATCGCCGCGCAACTTGATGACGGCGATGGATTCGATCTTCTCGGCGTCGGTGGCGTCTTCCTTGAACAGCAGGATTGCGGCGCGGGCCTCGACGAACGCCTGCTTGGCCTTCTTGTCGGTTTCCTTTTCCAGCGCCTGATCGACCACCGGCAGCATCGCGGCATCATGGGTCTTGAACACCGACTGCGCGGCCTGGACGCGCTTGGCGGGATCCGGCGACATCAGCGTCAGGCCGCCCAAAGCGGCATCGATGGTGCGGCGCAGGCGGTTGTTGAGGCGCACGGCGACGGCGCTGTCGGGCACGCTGGCGACCGACGCGCCGGTCGCGGCGTCGATGCTCTTGCCGTCGGCTTGCGTGAGATAGACTTTCTTGCTGTCGGGATCGGCCAGCAGCCGGCCGTCCTGCAGCGCGCTGATGATCGCGAAAGCCTGCGGATTTCCGGACGTGGCGATCTCGCCGACGGCTTCGTCGGTGTCGGAAAATTCGTCATTGGCAAATTTGGCGACGGCATCCTCGAAGGGACCCGCCAGCGCCGGAATGGCAGACGCGGCAATCAGAACAAACGCAAACAGGAAGGTGCGAAAACGTTCAACCAAATTGATCGGCACTGGATGACCCCGGACGGAAGGAAAGGAAGAAGGCGGCGGCAATGCCGCCTTCTTCAGTTTGCTCGGGAGAAACTAGTCAACGACAGACCTGTCACCGTTCATTGCGAGCCCACGGAAGGCGGCGTTGCCGACTTTCGTGGAGCGAAGCAATCCAGGAGCCAAGTGCAAAGACTGGATTGCTTCGTCGCAAGTGCTCCTCGCAATGACGGGGAGAGTTTGGCGCTTCGTTACTCAGACCCGCGTGATCAGGAACCCTGACCGCCGCACTTGTTGGTCTTGGTGTTGTAGTTGCCGCACTTCTTGCCGACCCAGTCGCCGATCAGGTCCTTGGAGCCTTCCAGCTCCTTCGACCAGGCGTCGCCGGCCACCAGGCCCGGGGTCTTCCAGACCACGTCGAACTGGCCGTTGCCCTTGATCTCGCCGATGAACACCGGCTTGGTGATGTGGTGGTTCGGCAGCATCTTCGAAGTACCGCCGGTCAGGTTGGCGGCTTCAATGCCGGGCAGCGCGTCGATCACCTTGTCCGGCTCGATCGACTTGGCCTTCTCGACCGCCTTCACCCACATGTTGAAGCCGATATAGGTGGCTTCCATCGGGTCGTTGGTCACGCGCTTGGGATTCTTGGTGAAGGCCTGCCATTCCTTGATGAACTTGTCGTTGGCAGGGGTCTTGATGGATTCGAAGTAGTTCCAGGCGGCGAGATGGCCGAGCAGCGGCTTGGTATCGATGCCGGCGAGTTCTTCCTCACCCACCGAGAACGCCACCACCGGGATGTCCTTGGCCTTGATGCCCTGGTTGCCGAGTTCCTTGTAGAACGGCACGTTGGCGTCGCCATTGATGGTCGAGACCACCGCGGTCTTCTTGCCGGCGGAGCCGAACTTCTTGATGTCGGCGACGATGGTCTGCCAGTCCGAATGACCGAACGGGGTGTAGTTGATCATGATGTCTTCCTGCTTGACGCCCTTCGACTTCAAGTAGGCTTCCAGCACCTTGTTGGTGGTGCGCGGATAGACGTAGTCGGTGCCGGCCAGCACCCAGCGCTTCACCTTTTCGTCCTTCATCAGGTAATCGACCGCCGGGATCGCCTGCTGGTTCGGGGCGGCGCCGGTGTAGAACACGTTGCGCTCGGACTCTTCGCCTTCGTACTGCACGGGATAGAACAGGATCGAGTTCAGTTCCTTGAACACCGGGAGTACCGATTTGCGCGAGACCGAGGTCCAGCAGCCGAACACCACGGCGACCTTGTCCTTGGTGATCAGCTCGCGGGCCTTTTCGGCGAACAGCGGCCAGTTCGAGGCGGGATCGACCACGACGGCCTCGAGCTTCTTGCCCATCACGCCGCCCTTCTTGTTCTGCTCATCGATCATGAACAGCACGGTATCCTTCAGCGTGGTCTCGGAGATCGCCATGGTGCCGGACAGCGAGTGCAACACGCCGACCTTGATGGTGTCGTCGGCCGCTTTCGCCGACGAGAACGCCGACAGGCCGATGACCAGGCCCGCAGTAGCCGCCATCCAGCTGCGCCGGGTCAGACCTTTAGCAAGGCCGGGCCTGGCTATCGCGTGAGTCAAATTGGTTGTCATGTGCGTTGATCTCCCTGACGCAGACGTAAAATTACTGCGGAACGGCCCCACGGCCGGCGCGTTAAGGGAATCGCAAGAAGTGTGCCAGTACTCAAAAGAGTGTTAAACCACTGCAATCGCTGGTAACTTTGTATTTTTTGAAATAATTGAGTGCCTCACATGTCTAATTTTTGAGCTAAAAAATTGGCGCCCCGGGAAGCATTTCGATTATAATCTAAGCAAATAAGGCGTCCTGTCTAAATTTCGTGCAGCGGTATTTTGTCGCTGCGCTAACCCTCTCTGCGATTCATCTTGAAACCGCCGCGTTCGTGTTCCATATGACCGTGACGACCTTGAGAATCATCAGGTCTATGCGAGCCGCGTGTACTGATCCCGTCCAACGGTTTCTGGCTTGCCCCTTCAGCCAACCCAAACGACGCCCCAGACACGCGGGTGTCTCCAGACACCCCTCGCGCGCTCCTGGCTTGATCGCCGGGCGCCTGCTTTCATTGTGGAAAGACACATCTTTTGACCTCCTTTCAGGAATTCGGCCTCGCCGATCCCATTACCCGTGCGCTCAAGGAAGAAAACTACACCACCCCGACCCCGATCCAGGCCCAGACCATCCCGATCGCCATCACCGGCAAGGATGTCATCGGTATCGCCCAGACCGGCACCGGCAAGACCGCATCCTTCGCGCTGCCGATCCTTCACCGCCTGCTTGAGAACCGCATCAAGCCGCAGCCTAAGCATTGCCGCGTGCTGGTGCTGAGCCCGACCCGCGAACTCTCCGGCCAGATCCTCGAGAGCTTCAACGCCTACGGCCGCCACATGCATCTGACATCGACGCTGGCGATCGGCGGCGTGCCGATGGGCCGCCAGGTGCGCTCGCTGATGCCCGGCGTCGACGTCCTCGTCGCCACCCCCGGCCGGCTGATCGATCTCGTCCAGAGCAACGGCCTGAAGCTCGGCGCCGTCGAGTTCCTGGTGCTCGACGAAGCCGACCGCATGCTCGACATGGGCTTCATCAACGACATCCGCAAAATCGTCGCCAAGCTTCCGATCAAGCGCCAGACGCTGTTCTTCTCGGCGACCATGCCGAAGGACATCGCCGAACTCGCCGAATCGATGCTGAAGGATCCGGCCCGCGTCGCGGTGACCCCGGTGGCCTCCACCGTGGAGCGCATCGCCCAGCGCGTGATCCATGTCGATCACTCCGCCAAGCCGACCATCCTCGCCCAGATCCTGAAGTCCGAGAACGTCAACCGGGCGCTGATCTTCACCCGCACCAAGCACGGCGCCGACAAGGTCGTGAAGGGCCTCGAGCGCGCCGGCATCCGCGCCGACGCGATCCACGGCAACAAGTCGCAGAACCATCGCGAGCGCACGCTGGCGAACTTCCGCACCGGCGAGATCAAGACCCTGGTGGCCACCGACATCGCCGCCCGCGGCATCGATGTCGACGGTATTACCCACGTGGTGAACTTCGACCTGCCGAACATCCCCGAGACCTACGTCCACCGCATCGGCCGCACCGCGCGCGCCGGCGCCGAGGGCATCGCGATCTCGCTTTGCTCGGGCGAGGAAATGGCGTATCTGCGCGATATCGAAAAGCTGATCCGCGTCACGCTGCCGAAGGAAGACCGTCGTACCCCCGGCCGCAACGACGTCGGTCCGCCGCCGTCGCAGAATCGCGGTGGCCAGAACCGCAACTCGCGCCCTGCCGCATCGCGCAGCAACGACGGCGCGCCGAGCCAGAACGCGCGCAACCGTCGTCGCCCCCCCGGTGGCGGCAACGGGAGTGCACCGCAACCGAACCGCGATCATTCGCGACACGAAAATACCCGGCACGAGCCGGCCGCACGTCCGGCCGCCCAATCCGGTTCTAACGCCGCCTCTACGACTAAAGAAGGGATGCAGGGCGTTGCCTTCCTGCATCGCGAAAGCCGACCCAACACCACCCCGAACCGCACCCAGCGTCCGCGCTAACACACGATCGATCTGGAGCTAACAATGGCCAAAGAAGAGCTGATCCAGTTCGAAGGACTGGTGACCGAAATCCTTCCCGATGCACGCTATCGCGTGCAGCTCGATGCCGGACATGAAATCGTTGCCTACACCGCCGGCAAGATGAAAAAGAACCGCATCAAGACGCTGGCAGGCGATCGCGTGACGATCGAGATGTCGCCCTACGATCTCGAAAAGGGCCGGCTGATATTCCGCCACAAGGACGAACGCCCCGGCGGCGGCGCTCCGCGTGGCGCTCCGCCGCGCGGTCAATTCCGCCGTCGCTAATACGACGCGGACTTTGCACTGCACAACAACTACACCGCGCGCGGCCCCCCATGCCGCGCGCGTTTTTGCGAGGCCTTCGCCGACTGTTAGTGCACTATCAAAAAATCGTGCGCGTCAGGATTGTTTTGGATACCCGCTTCGCTTAATATGAACTAATCGATTTTCGGCCGGACGACATTATCTATCCCCCGGTGCAGCCGGTCTAGACTGACGACCCTTCCAAAAATTCGATGTCACCAGCCCGCCGGAGCGCGGGCTACTGCTATATTATTGAGAAGGGACTACCCCCGTGAGCATGGGAACTGTGAAGTGGTTTAACGCGACCAAGGGCTTCGGCTTCATTCAGCCGGACGACGGCGGCAACGACGTGTTTGTGCACATCAGCGCTGTCGAGCGTGCCGGCCTCGGCACCCTGCGCGAAGGCCAGAAGATCAGCTACGAAATCGTTGCCGATCGTCGCTCTGGCAAGTCGTCGGCCGACAATCTGCGCGCCGCCGGCTAACCGAAATCCCGCGCGCAAGCAGCGGATTTCGCCGACATCAAATACCAAAGGCCGCGCTGCGCAGCGCGGCCTTTTTGTTATGTTATGCGATCAGCACGGCGGCGCTGACGGCGCTACGACGCAAGTTGTCAGCCGCGGCCGGGTAAAGCTCGACTCGCCTAGCGTGATCCCGGTTTTCGCCACTACCCAGCCGACGATCGGCTTGTACAGGTAACTGACCTGGCTCAGGATCAGGTACTGGTTCGGCAGCACCGCGTTGGAAGAGTCCTTGCCAATCAGGTTGGCCGGCACCGCGAACGGATCGCCCGGAGTCAGCTTGACGTCGCCCCGGCTCCACTTCACCACGCCGTTTTTCGTCGACGGATCGATATAGATCTGGCTGATCGTCGCGGACAGCTGCGTCTTGTCGTAAGGCACCAGCATCGCGTCGGCAATATTGAAGAAGTTGGTGAACTCCGCCTCGGTAACCGAGGCATAGCGCGAAGCGAGGTCCGACAGGGATTGTGCTATCATCGTGACCTTGCGATCGGCTGCTACGCCCATCGTGATGTCGATCATCCCGAACAACATCACCAGCAATAGCGGCAAAATCATCGCGAACTCGACGGCCGCTATGCCGCGAACGTCCTGCGACCACCTCGCCGCAAGCCGTCGCGAACGAAGTCGCCATTCCATCAATTTGTGCATGGTTCGAACCATCATTGTGGGCGGACGGCATTGGTAGCGGCCAGCAAGCGTTTGCCGCTGGAACTGCTGCCGCCGACATTGGACAGGTTGTATCCGAGCCCCGTCACGAATAACGGCCATTGATAAAAGGCACGAACCACGACGGTACTGTTCGCAGCGGGGGGCGTCTGCACATCGAAGGTGCAATTGTTGAACGTCCCGCCGGAATCGTATGGGTTGGGTGGCGCAATGGTTGCACCCTGGGCATAGGTTCGAACGTCGATGCACACCTTGTTGCAATCCATCAGCAAGTTCACGCGACTGCAAAACCCGGTCGTGTAATTTGCCTGGGTAATCGCCGTGCTGGTGTAGAACGTGCGGCTGCTATCCTGCACCGCGGTTTCCAGCACCTGTCCCGCAAAGAACACCATGGCGGTCTCGATGACCGCAAACAGCAGCGCGAAAAAGACCGGCGCGACAAAGGCGAATTCGACCGCCGCGGAGGCCTGCCTGTTGCGACCGAAGCGGCGCAGCAGCGAGCCTAACCTATCCGGAGAAATGAGGGGTAGCAGCATCGGCAAAACCCATGGCGACGGGGAAATAACTACCGCCAAGGCTATCTCAAACAGATTGTTGAAGTGTTTCGCCCAATCGAGACAGACTGGCCCGGCATCTTAACGGCGTATTGACCATGACCGCGCCACCGCGATGGCGACGATCTTGGCCGCAGAAATGCCAAAGAGGAAAACGGCAGGGTTAGTTGACCTTGCCGCCTGCGCCCGTGGCCTGGGTGTTGAGCGAGCCAGCCTGATCCATGGTGGACTTGAAGTACGTCTCGCCGTCGCCGAGCGTCACCCGCCGCTGGCATACCGGCGAGCAGCTATAGGACTCGCGATCGACGCCGCGATAGATCGTCACGACCTTGTCGGTCGGGCCTTCCACCTGGACGATACGGTCCATCAGCACTGCGCCTGTTCGGTCCATGGCGATGATATTGGTGGCGCCGTAGCCCTTCCCGGTGACGACAACCATGCCGCCGGGCTGCAGCGTCACGTCGGCGATCAGCGGATTGCCGACCACGATGGTGGCGATCCGGTCGGGAAATTTGATGAGCTTGGCCTGATCGACATTGACGGCGATGAGGTCATCCACAGGCGCGGCGATGCCGCCCGCGGGGATCAGCAAGATTCCGGCCGCAAGCGACCGAAGCAAAAAAACCGCGCGTGCGCGCGACCGCAACAACTGAAGCGACATCCTGTACTCCGGGACGAACCAAGCCGGCAAAAGCAGATACGCAGCGGTGCCGGCGCCCGACATGGCAAATGTGCCGTTAATTGATGAAGGAAGAGGAAACGGGGGCCTCTAAAGAAGCGCCCTTCTCCTTCTCCCCTTGTGGGTGGGCTCGGAGCTTGCGGCCCCCTCACCCGTCCACGCTTCGCGCGGCCACCCTCTCCCACCTAGCGAAGCTTCGCTTCGCGCGGGGGAGAGGGGAGGAAGAGAAGGAAGGGAGGCGCGAAAAACTACTGCTTGAACGGATAGGCCAGCTGCCCCGCGAATTCGGTGGGCAGCGGTTCGCCATCGACGCCGTAGTGGTCGGGCAGTTCGCCGGCCGGCATCCGGAAGGTGCCGAACAGGATGTCCCAGACCGGAAAGGTGCCGGAGAAGTTGGTGTTGCCGCCGCGCTCCAGCGAGGTGTGGTGCCAGCGGTGGAACACCGGTGAAGCCAGCACGTAACGGAACGGCCCGAGGGTCCAGTTCAGATTGGCGTGCACGAACGCCGAATGGAAGGTGGTGAACGGCCCGACCCACAGCATGATGTTGGGGGAAATGCCGGCCATCAGCAGCACCACATCGACCGCGACGGTGCCGAGCAGCAGGTTCACCGGGTGAAACCGTGCCGCGGAAATCCACTCCACTTCTTCCGAGGAGTGATGGATGGCGTGATACTTCCAGAAGCCACCGCCATGGTACATGCGGTGGAACCAATACAGCAGGAAATCCGAGACGACGAGGAAGATGATCGCCTGAACCCACAGCGGCAGCTCCGACAGGGGCCCATGGCCATTGTCGTAGAAGGCGATCAGATCGTTGGCTTCGTGAATGTCGAAGACGACGGCGGCGCCGATCACCAGCAGCCCGATCCGCACCGTGCGGGTGAGTAGCGGCACGAAGAACCAGTAGCAGATGTCGGTGACGAGCTCGGTCTTGCGCCACCACGGCTTGCCCGGGTTGCAGGCCCAGAAATACGACAGCACCGAAAACACCAGACCCAGCGCCAGCGTGATCGGCACCACCTTGATAATGGTCTGGCCGAACATTTCGAGCACTTCGAGCGGCAAGGTCGACATGGCTGCCTCATGATCAGGGAGATCGAGAGTTACCGCGACATGCTTAAGGAGCCATGAATAGAACGCGTATCCACCGAAGCGAATGCAGCCAAGCCGTTACGATCGCTCTTAAGTACCTATTTACCGTGCTCAAGAAGAGACAAATGCGACCGACTTTCATTGACCGAATTAACCGCACTGCAATTCCCCGATCTTAATCTGCCCCCATGGTCACGGTGCTGAGAACGCCGCGGAGACCAAACCTTAGTTCGACAGCCACGTGCAGACATGGAGTTTTGTATTATGAAGAATCTCGTTTCGCGTTTCGTGAAAGATGAGTCCGGCGCCACCGCGATCGAATACGGCCTGATCGCAGCCGGCATCGCCCTGGTGATCATTGCCGCCGTCAACGGCATCGGCACCAAGCTGACCGGTATGTTTGGTTCGATCTCGACCTCGCTCAAATAAGCGACCGCTCGCATTGCATAGAAGGCTCCGGCAATCCCGGAGCCTTTTTTGTCCTCCCATTGCCGACAAGGCTGCCGTCGATGAAGCGATCTGCCACCGCGCCCGCAGAAGCGTCGCAAGCGCTAGCTGCGAGCAGCACGATCCTGCGCGAGCCCGCCGCGATCGTATGCCTGGCACTGGCGCTGGCGCTGGTCACCGTCGCCATCCGGATTGCCGACGTCTGGTAAATCGCCAGCTGTTTCCCGATTGTTCACTTCTGCTGGCTAGATTCGTCCCTGTCGCTGCAACGGGCTGAAGCCATGATCCTCGATTTGATGCGCCTGATGCTGTTCCCGGCCCTGATGGCATTCGCCGCGGCCAGCGACCTTTTCACCATGACGATTTCCAACCGTGTCTCGCTGCTGCTGGTGGCGGGCTTCGCGGTGCTGGCCGGGTTCGGCGGCATGGGATCTCACGATTTGCTGTCTCACCTGGGGGCCGGCGCCGCCGTACTGGCCGTGGCCTTCACCTGCTTCGCGTTCGGCTGGGTCGGCGGCGGCGATGCCAAACTGGCAGCGGCCACCGGGCTGTGGTTCGGTTTCGACCCTCTGCTCGAATATCTGGTCTACGCCTCGCTGTTCGGCGGCGCATTGACCCTTTTACTGCTGCAGTTCCGGCAGTTGCCATTGCCCTACGCGCTAGGCAGCCAGCCCTGGCTGCTCAAGCTGCACCACAAGGAAACCGGCATTCCCTACGGCATCGCGCTCGCGCTGGGCGCGCTGATGGTCTATCCGGAAACCGAGTGGATCAAGGCCATCGACCTCACGCGCCTGGCGATGCACTAGCGTCGGTCGAGTTCGCAGCAACCGTGCAGCTATTTCGCTGGCACCGCGCCGACACCCTTCGAATCCGTTAACGCGATTTAGATACCGCTCATTAACCATGCTTTGACGAATAGCTGGTCAACTCCCCCTTACAGCGGCGCACGCGTCGCAGCGTAATGTGGAAAGTGAAGCGTATGAATACCGCACGCATTGTGGTCCTGGCCATTGCCGTCGGCGCCGGCAGCGTTGCGCTGTACCTGGCGAGCAGCTCCGATCAGGCGCCGCCGCCTGCCGCGCCAGTGGCGCAGCTCCCCACCATGGACGTCCTTGTCGCCAAGTCCGACATTGCGCTGGGCCAGTTGCTCGGCGCGGGCGACGTGCAGTGGCAGACCTGGCCGGCATCGGCCGCCAGCGCTAGCGTGATCCGCAAGAACGAGCGTCCGGAAGCGCCGACCGAAATCGCCGGCGCGATTGCGCGTTCGCCGTTTGTCGCGGGCGAACCGATCCGCGAACCGAAGCTGGTGCGCACCAATAATTCCGGCTTCATGGCGGCCGTGCTGCCGACGGGCATGCGCGCGGTCTCCACCGAAATTTCGCCGGAAACCGGCGCCGGCGGCTTCATCCTGCCGAACGATCGCGTCGACGTCATCCTGTCGAAGCGCGACAAGAACCCTGATCGCAACGCTTCCGCCGACGTCGTCAATTCCGAGATCATCCTCAGCAACATCCGCGTGCTCGCCATCGATCAGGCGCCGAAGGAAAAAGACGGCCAGAACTCCGTGGTCGGCAAGACCGCCACCCTCGAGCTGAAGCCGGAGCAGGCCGAAATGCTGGCACGGGCGCGGCAGACCGGCACGCTGTCGCTGGCGCTGCGCGCGCTGGTCGACATCAACAAGCCCGAGATCACAAGCGACGACAACCGCAGCAGCAGCAAGCGCGACAGCATCAACGTGGTTCGCTACGGCGTCCCGACGACGACAACGACGCAGAAGTGACCATGAGGACGCAGACGATGAGGCGCATGACTACCAGTCGATCGATGCAGGCCTTCGTGGTCCGCGCGATGTCGTTTACTGCCGTCACGGCGCTGGCGCTTAACCCCGCGCTGACGCCGGTGCTGGCGGCCGACCGCGCAACCGCGCCGGTCTCCGCCGAAGGCCATATGGGCTCGCGCTTCCTGGCGCTCGGCATCGGAAAATCCATCGTCATCGACCTGCCGCGCGACATCAAGGACGTGCTGGTGGCCGATCCGAAGATCGCCAACGCGGTGGTGCGTTCGGCGCAGCGCGCCTACATCATCGGCGCCACCGTCGGTCAGACCAACATCGTGTTCTTCGACGCCACCGGCCAGCAGATGGCGGCCTATGATATCGCCGTGACCCGTGACCTCAACGGCGCCCGCGCGGCACTGAAGCAGATGCTGCCCAATGCCGACGTCCGTATCGAGGGCATCGGCGACGGCGTCATGCTGACCGGCTCGGTGTCGAGCCCGCAAGAAGCCCAGCAGGCCAACGACATCGCCGTCCGTCTCGCCGGCGGCGCCGACAAGGTCGTCAATAGCATCGCGGTGCGCGGCCGCGATCAGGTCATGCTCAAGGTCACGGTCGCCGAAGTCCAGCGCAACATCATCAAGCAGATGGGCGTCGATCTGTCGGCATCGCTGGGCTACGGCACCGCCGTGGTCAAGTTCAACAACACCAATCCGTTTACGGCACTCGGCCACAGCCTGGTCGAGGGCAATAGCACCGTCGCGTCGTTCGGTTCAACGCCGTCCGTAACGGCGACGCTGAAGGCCATGGAAAGCGCGGGCGTCATCCGCACGCTCGCCGAGCCGAGCCTGACCGCGATATCCGGCGAAACCGCCAATTTCCTCGCCGGCGGTGAATTCCCGGTGCCGGGCGGCAACAGCTGCGATCCGGTCACCCGGATCTGCACCACGCAGATCGCCTTCAAGAAGTTCGGTATCTCGCTCGGCTTCACGCCGATCGTTCTCAGCGAAGGCCGCATCAGCCTTCGCGTGGCCACCGAAGTTTCCGAATTGTCGCAAGAAAATGCGGTGACCATCGGCGGCACGTCGATACCTGCCATCAAGACCAACCGCGCCGATACCACGCTGGAAATTCCGTCGGGTGGCTCGATGGTGATGGCCGGCCTGATCAAGCAACAGACCAAGCAGAGCATCAACGGCCTGCCCGGCCTGGCGCAACTGCCGGTCCTCGGTTCGCTGTTCCGCAGCCGCGACTACGTCAACAACAATACCGAACTGATGGTGCTGGTGACGCCCTTTATCGTGCGCGCGGTCGCCCAGAAAGACCTGTCGCGTCCCGATGACGGTTTCGCCGATGCGTCCGATCCGCAGGCCGATCTGCTGGGCAGCATCAACCGGGTCTACGGCGCCCCCGGGCGCCCGGACGACAAGAAATCCGGCAAGAACTATCGCGGCACCTACGGTTTTATCACGGACTGAGGCGGGACGAGGACACACCCATGACCAGCAAACAACCCGCCAGGATCCACCGGCGCAGCCGCCTCGCGGTGGCGCTCGTCGGCGTTTCGCTTGCCTCGCTTGCGCTCGGCGGCTGCAAGACGACCACCGAACGCGATATCACGACGGCCAGCATTCCCAGCGATTACCGGCAGCGCCACCCGATCGTGATTCAGGAATCCAACCGCAGCGTCGAGATCTTCGTCGGCCAGCAGCGCGGCGGCCTGTCCGGTCCGCAGCGCGCCGATGTGGCCGCGCTGGCCCAGACCTGGCTGCGCGACGGCACCGGCAGCATCATCGCCGAAGTCCCGACCGATACGCCGAACGCCCGCGCCGCGGCGGATTCGATGCGCGAGGTTCAGTCGATCCTGGTGGGCAGCGGCATCCCGCCGCGCGGCATCATCGTGCGCGGTTATCGTCCCGCCGATGCCCGGCAGTTGGCAACGCTGCGCCTGACCTATCCGCGTATCGTCGCCGACGCCGGCCCCTGCGGCACCTGGCCGGAGGACCTCGGCCCGAGCGTGCACAACAAGAGCTATCTCGATAACAAGCCATACTTCAATCTCGGCTGTGCGCAGCAACGCAACCTCGCTGCCATGATTTCCAACCCGTCGGACCTGGTGCAGCCACGCCCCGAAGCTCCTGCCTATACCGGCCGGCGCACCGTCGTTCTCGACAAGTATCGCAAGGGTGAAAGCACCGCCGCGATCAATCCCGATGCGGACAAAAACAAAATAAGTAATGTGGGCCAATGATCAGCTACGCACGCCAACAGACCGCAGACGAACAGCCCGCCATCCCCCAGGCGGAAGAGCATATTGCGCCGGCACCGCGGGTGTCGGTGCAGGCGTTTTGCGAAACGGCTGAAACCGCCGCGGCCGTACAGGCCGCCGCGGAGGACCGCCGGCTCGGCAAGGCCCATATCAAGATCCAGATGGGCGGCATGGCCGCCGCCACCGAGGCCTATCGCTCGGCGCCGACGCCGAACGTCATCATCCTGGAAACCGAAGGCCGCACCGATATCCTGGCCGGCCTCGACCAGCTCGCGACGGTGTGCGACGCCGGCACCCGGGTCGTGGTGATCGGCAAGGTGAACGACGTTACGCTGTACCGCGAACTGGTTCGCCGCGGCGTCAGCGACTACGTGATTGCGCCCGTCACCACCATCGACGTGGTCAGGTCGATCTGCGGGTTGTTTTCCGCGCCCGAGGCCAAGGCCGTGGGCCGGATCATCGCCGTTGTCGGCGCCAAGGGCGGCGTCGGCGCCTCGACCGTCGCGCATAACGTCGCCTGGGCAATTGCCCGCGATCTCGCGCTCGATTCCGTGGTCGCCGATCTCGATCTCGCCTTCGGCACCGCCGGCCTCGACTACAACCAGGATCCGCCGCAGGGCATCGCGGATGCGGTGTTCTCGCCGGACCGCGTCGATACCGCCTTCATCGACCGCCTGCTGTCGAAGTGCACCGACCATCTCAGCCTGCTGGCCGCGCCGGCAACGCTGGAGCGGGTCTATGACTTCGGCGCCGACGCTTTCGACTCGATTTTCGACACGCTGCGCTCCACCATGCCGTGCATCGTGCTCGACGTGCCGCATCAGTGGTCCGGCTGGACCAAGCGTGCGCTGATCGGTGCCGACGACATCCTGATCGTCGCGGCACCCGACCTCGCCAACCTGCGCAACACCAAGAACATGTACGACCTGATCAAGGCGTCGCGGCCCAACGACCGCGCACCGATGTACTGCCTCAACCAGGTCGGCGTGCCGAAGCGTCCAGAAATCAGCGCAAGCGAGTTCGCCAAGGCGATCGAAAGCCCGCCGATTGCCACCATCCCGTTCGATCCCCAGATGTTCGGTTCGGCCGCCAACAACGGCCAGATGATCGCGGAGATCGCCGCGGGTCATCGCACCACCGAGATCTTCCTGCAGATCGCCCAGCGGCTGACCGGCCGCGGCGAAACCAAGAAGCCCAAGGGCTCGTTCCTGTCGCCATTCCTCGAAAAGTTGCGGTCAAAGTAAGACACCGCCTGGAGCGTCGTCGTGTTTGGTAAGCGTAGCGGAGCCGATACAGAACCCAGGGCCCTCAAGCCCATCGCGCCGGAGCCTTCGCCCGGCGTGATGAGCGTGAGCGCGCCTCCCGTGGTGTCCTCGCCGCCGCTGTCGCCTGCGCGCCAGGCGCCGCCGCCGGTCGCGGAACGCAAGTCGGAGAACTATTACCAGGTCAAGGCGACGATCTTCGGCGCGCTGATCGAGGCCATCGATCTCGCGCAATTGGCCAAACTCGACGGCGAATCCGCGCGCGAGGAAATCCGCGACATCGTCAACGAGATCATCGCGATCAAGAACATCGTGATGTCGATCTCCGAGCAGGAAGAACTGCTCGACGATATCTGCAACGACGTGCTCGGCTACGGCCCGCTGGAGCCGCTGCTGTCGCGCGACGACATCTCCGACATCATGGTCAACGGCGCCGGCACGGTGTTCATCGAAGTCGCCGGCCGTATCCAGAAGACCGGCATCCGGTTCCGCGACAATCAGCAACTGCTGAACATCTGCCAGCGCATCGTCAGCCAAGTCGGCCGTCGCGTCGACGAGTCCTCGCCGATCTGCGACGCCCGCCTTGCCGACGGTTCGCGCGTCAACGCCATCGTGCCGCCGCTGGCGATCGACGGTCCGGCGCTCACCATCCGCAAGTTCAAGAAGGACAAGCTGACGCTCGATCAGCTGGTCAAGTTCGGTGCGATCTCGCCGGAAGGCGCAGAAATCCTGCAGATCATCGGCCGCTGCCGCGCCAACGTGCTGATCTCCGGCGGTACCGGTTCCGGCAAGACCACGCTGCTGAATTGCCTCACGCAATATATCGATGACGACGAACGCATCATCACCTGCGAAGACGCGGCCGAACTGCAGTTGCAGCAGCCGCATGTGGTGCGCCTGGAAAGCCGGCCGCCGAACCTCGAAGGCGAAGGCCAGATCACCATGCGCGATCTGGTCAAGAACTGCCTGCGCATGCGGCCGGAGCGCATCATCGTCGGTGAGGTGCGCGGACCCGAAGCTTTCGATCTCTTGCAGGCGATGAACACCGGCCACGACGGCTCGATGGGCACCCTGCACGCCAACTCACCCCGCGAGGCGATCAGCCGGCTGGAGTCGATGATCACCATGGGCGGCTACGGCCTGCCGTCGAAGACCATCAAGGAGATGATCGTCGGCTCGGTCGATGTGATCATCCAGGCCGCACGCCTGCGCGACGGCTCGCGCCGCATCACCCACGTTACCGAGGTGCTCG
>NZ_JAQGJD010000378.1 GCF_028290785.1 Tardiphaga sp.
CGTAGCGGATCGGACGAGTCGTTGGCGACGCGGGCAATCAGTCCGGTGATCAATATCTGGCACGCAATCATTCGTCCGTTCAATTCGTCCATTGTCCGCTCCGGCTTTGCTTGTTCGTTCGCCGCGCGATAGCGCGACTGCAGCGGCCGTTGCTATGGCCGAGCCCAGGCGTACTTACAACTCCGGCGCGGCGCCGAACGCTGCTTTCGCCATGCTGAGACAGCCCTGTCTTCGGCCGGATTCCGACCGCGCAAGTTGCACGTCGCAACGACCTATCCGCCTGTCAAACATGAAGTTTTGGCAATGTACGGCGATTTCAAGCAGTCGTGTGTTTACAGCATTGAACCAGCTATTTAATCCGATTGGAGCCGTTCGCTGCCGGCACGGCTTTGCGCGCCTTTGATGAACGACGGTTTCACCAAGCCACTGATCGGATCCCCATGGCCACGCCGAAACGCTCCCGCTGGATTGTCCCGGTCATCGTAGCGTTGGGGCTGGTAGGAGGCTATGCCGCCTGGCGCCATTACGACGGCGTCGGAAAGGCCGAGCAGGCCGCCAGCGCCCAGAAGGCGCGCGGTCCTGCGCCCATCCCGGTGAAGATGGCCTCGGCCGAGAAAACCGACTTTCCGGTATATCTTGCTGGACTAGGTACCGTTCAGGGCTTCAACACCGTCGTGGTGCGCACGAGGGTCGATGGCCAGATCGACAAGATCGCCTTCAAGGAGGGGCAGTTGGTCAAGGAGGGTGACTTGCTCGCCCATATCGACCCGCGCTCGTTCCAGGCGGCGCTCGACCAGGCCAAGGCCAAGAAGGCACAGGACGAAGCCAATCTGGCCAACGCCAACGTCGATCTGCAGCGCTACACCAAGCTCGGCGAGTTCGCGACCAAGCAGCAGACCGACACCCAGCGCTCCACCGTGGCGCAGCTCACCGCGCAGATCGCGGCCGACGACGCCGCGATCTCCAACGCCCAGACCCAGCTCGATTACACCACCGTCAAGGCGCCGATCTCCGGCGTAGTCGGCTTCCGCCAGGTCGATCAGGGCAACATCGTCAATGCTTCGACGCAAACCGGCATCGTCACCATCGCGCAGATCGAACCGATCGCCGTGATCTTCACGGCGCCCGAGCAAAATCTGGTCGATATCAACGAGGCGCAGGCCAAGCAGCCGCTGAAAGTGATGGCGCTGACGACCGACGGCAAGCGCGTCCTTTCGGAAGGCGCGCTGGCGGTGGTCAACAACACCGTCGATACCACCAGCGGTACCATCAGGCTGAAGGCGACCTTTGACAACAAGGACCATCTGCTGTGGCCGGGCCTCTCGGTATCGACGCGGCTTCTGGTGACCACGCTGAAGGACGCCGTGGTGATCCCCGACGACGCTGTTCAGCACGGCGCCGATGGGCTCTACGCCTTCGCGGTCGGCGCCGACAACAAGGCGGAGCTGAGGAAGATCAAGGTCGGCCGTTCGATCGATGGCCGCACGGTAGTCGAGGACGGACTCAGCGCCGGCGACCGGGTGATCACCGCCGGGCAATATAAGGTGCAGCCGGGATCGGTGGTGGCCACGCCTGTTGCGACGTCGGACGCCTCTCCTGCGAAGGCGCAGTAAGATGAAGGACAGCCCCCGCGAGAGCATCTCGGCGCCGTTCATCCGCTACCCGATTGCCACCTCGCTGCTGATGGCGGGAATCCTGTTCGTCGGCCTCGTTGCCTATCCCTTGCTGCCGGTGGCGCCGCTGCCGCAGGTCGATTTCCCGACCATCCAGGTGGCTGCCACCCTGCCCGGCGCCAGCCCGGAAACCATGGCATCGTCGGTGGCTCAGCCGCTGGAGCGACAGCTCGCGCAGATCCCCGGCGTCGCGCAGATGACCTCGACCAGTTCGCTCGGCACCGCCGCGGTGACGATCCAGTTCGACCTCAACCGCGCTATCGATGGTGCTGCCAACGACGTGCAGGCGGCCATCAACGCCGCCGGCGGGACCTTGCCAAAAAACCTGCCGAGCCCGCCGACTTATCGCAAGGTGAACCCGGCGGATTCGCCGATCATGCTGCTGTCGGCGACGTCGGACACCCTGCCGATCACCGAGGTCAGCGATTCCGTCGATGCGCAACTGGCGCAACAGATCAGCCAGATTTCCGGCGTGGCGCAGGTCTCGATCGGCGGTCAGCAGAAACCGGCAGTGCGGATTCAGATCGACCCCGCCAAGCTGGTAGCGAAGGGCTTGTCGCTGGAAGACGTCCGCGCCCAGATCGCCATCACTACGGTGGATAGCCCGAAAGGCAATATCGACGGCGCCACCCGTAGCTACACCATCTACGCCAACGACCAGTTGCCGCAGTCGAAGGACTGGAACGATGTCATCGTCGCCTATCGCAACGGTGGCCCGCTGCGGATCCGCGACGTCGGCCAGGCCGTCACCGGCCCCGAAGACGCCAAGCAGGCGGCTTGGGCCAACGGCAAGCGCGGCGTGTTCCTGGTGATCTTCAAGCAGCCCGGCGCCAACGTCATCGAGACCGTGGACAAGATCAAGGCGGCGCTGCCGCGGCTGGTGGCGGCGATCCCGCCTTCGGTGAAGGTCGATGTCATCAGCGACCGCACCCAGACCATCCGCGCCGCAGTGGAAGACGTGCAGTTCACCCTGCTCCTGACCATCGCGCTGGTCGTGATGGTGATCTTCGTGTTCCTGCGCAGCGTCTGGGCGACCATCATTCCCAGCATCACCGTGCCGCTGGCGCTGCTTGGCGCCTGCGCGCTGATGTGGGTATTCGGCTATACCCTCGACAATCTATCACTGATGGCGCTGACCATTTCGGTCGGCTTCGTGGTCGATGATGCCATCGTCATGCTGGAAAACATTACCCGCTATATCGAGGAAGGCGACACGCCGATGGATGCGGCGTTCAAGGGCGCCGGCGAGATCGGCTTCACCATTGTCTCGATCAGCGTCTCGCTGGTGGCCGTGCTGATCCCGCTGTTGATGATGGGCGGCATCATTGGCCGGCTGTTCCGCGAATTCGCGGTGACGCTCACCATGACCATCTTCGTCTCCTTAGTGGTGTCACTGACGCTGACGCCGATGATGGCGTCGCGCTTCCTGCGCGAGGAGAAGCACGCCAGGCACGGCCGGCTCTACATGATCAGCGAGAGCGCCTTCGATGCGCTGCTGCGCGCCTACACGCGCGGGCTCGACGTGGTGCTGCGCTGGCGGCTGACCACGCTGATGGTGTTCTTCGCCACGCTCGGCCTGTCGGTCTATCTGTTCGTCATTATTCCCAAGGGCTTCTTTCCGCAACAGGACACCGGGCTGATCTCGGCGTCCTCCGAAGCCGCGCAGGACATCTCCTTTGCCGACATGAAGCTGCACCAGGAAGCGCTCGGCAAGATCGTGCAGGCCGATCCCGACGTCGCCAGCGTGGCGATGCAGGTCGGCGGCAGCGGCGGTGCTCTCAACACCGGCCGCATGTTCATCACGTTGAAGCCGCGAGACGAACGCAACGCCAGCGCGCAGCAGATCATCGCGCGGCTGCGGCCGCAGCTCGACAAGGTCGAGGGCGCCCGGCTGTTCATGCAGGCGGCGCAGGACATCCGGCTCGGCGGGCGCGCCACGCGCACCCAGTTCGAATACACGCTGCAGAGCGCCAACCTCGCCGAGCTGAACGAATGGGCGCCAAAAATCCTCGAGCGGATGCAGAAGCTGCCGGAACTGCGCGACGTCGCCACCGACCAGCAGACCAAGGGCACGACGCTGACCCTGACCATCGACCGCGACAATGCCTCGCGGTTCGGTATCCAGCCGCAGTTGATCGACGACACGCTGTATGACGCGTTCGGCCAGCGACAGGTGGCGCAGTACTTTACGCAGCTGAACAGCTACCACGTTATTCTGGAGATCCTGCCGGAGCTGCAGGGCAAGCTCGATACGCTGGACAAGATCTATATCAAATCACCGACGACGGGCGACCAGGTGCCGCTGTCGGCTTTCGCGAAATGGACGACGGTGCCGGTACGGCCCCTGTCGATCAGCCACCAGGGCCAATTCCCCGCCATCACCATCAGCTTCAACCTCGGCCAGGGCGTCGCGCTCGGCCAGGCGACCCAGGCGGTGCAGAATGCGATGCAGGAGATGAATGCGCCCTCTACGCTGAGCGGCACCTTCCAGGGCACCGCGCAGGCGTTCCAGCAATCGCTGGCCACGGTGCCGCTGCTGATCATGGCGGCACTGGTGGTGGTCTATCTGATCCTCGGCATTCTCTACGAGAGCTACATCCACCCCCTGACGATTCTCTCCACCCTGCCCTCGGCCGGCGTTGGTGCGCTCGCCATCCTGATGCTGTTCGGCTTCGACTTCAGCCTGATCGCCCTGATCGGAATCGTGTTGCTGATCGGTATCGTCAAGAAGAACGGCATCATGCTGGTGGACTTTGCCATCGCGGCCGAACGCGACGAGCACCTGTCGCCGGAGGCTGCCATCCGCAAGGCGGCAATCCTGCGCTTCCGCCCGATCATGATGACCACCATGGCAGCGATCCTCGGCGGCGTGCCGCTGATGCTCGGTACCGGCACCGGATCGGAGATCCGGCAGCCGCTCGGCTACGCCATGGTCGGCGGCCTGATCGTCAGCCAGATGCTGACGCTGTTCACCACGCCGGTGATCTATGTGTATCTCGACCAGTTCTCGAACGCGATTTTGGGATGGGGACGGAGAAAGGCGGACGACGAAGAGCCCCGGGCCGTCGCTGCAAAGCAAGCCGCCGAGTGAAGCGGACGAGACCATCCGCGAGTCGTCCCCGCGAAGGCGGGGACCCATACCCGCCGAGGCCGTAGCCTAAGCGCCGTCGCTTCCACGGCGCCAAACATATCTGCAGAATGTATGGTCCCCGCCTTCGCGGGGACGACGTGGAGAGGTCTGGGCTCGACTACGCCGCTGGCGCCTGCTTCGTGCCGACATAGACGGTGTTGGAGACCTCGTCGTCGCCGCCGAGGTTCTCGAAACTCACCACATGCGCCTGCACTGCGCCGAATACGCTGCCCAGCAATGCCTGGAATACTGGCTCGGGCGGATCGTTCGACCACAGCGCGAACACGCCGCCGGGCTTGAGATGATCGGCGAGCCTGCGCAGGCCGGCAGCGGTGTAAAGCACCGCATGGCTCGGATGCAGCAGCTTATCGGGGGCGTGATCGATATCCACCAGCACGGCGTCGAAGCGGCGCCCTGGTGCGGCCGGATCGAAGCTGCCATCTGCCGACGTCGCCATCGTGAAGAAGTCGCCGTGCACCAGCCGGCAGCGCGGGTCGGCGGACAACTCCCGGCCGACCGGAATGAGGGCCGCCTGGTGCCATTCGATCACCTCGTGCAGCGCGTCGACCACGATCAACGAACCGACGCGTTGGTTCGTCAGCACGGCCTGCGCGGTGTAGCCGAGACCAAGTCCCCCGACGACCACGTCGAGCTTGCCCCGCGGTAGCGGATCCTGCGAAAGCGACGAAAGGCCGATATCGGCCAACGCGATCTCGGCGGCGGTGAACGCGCTAGACATCAGAAACTCGTCGCCGAGCTTGATTTCATAGACGTCGACATCCGTCCCTGGCTTGCGCCGACGCCGCAGCGTCAGCACGCCCATCGAGGTCGGGCGGAAATCCAGTTCTTCGAAGAAAATGCTCATGCCGCACCATGCTCACGCCCTGCGCAAAGCGGCAACAGCGAATTTTTGTCGCAGACGTTACGACCTCAGCAGCCGGTCGTGATGCGACCGCACGGTGACGTAGCATTCGCATGCCGCCTTGCGCAGCCGTGCGAGATCGAGGATCTCAATATGGCCGCGGCTGTAACGGATGACGCCGGCATGTTGCAACGTGTTGGCGACCATCGACACGCTGTTGCGCCGCGCGCCGATCATCTGCGCCGACAGCTCTTGGGTCAGCAGCAATGTATCGCTGCGGGACAAGTCGCGTAGTTGCAGCAGGTAGCGCGCCAGCCGCGCCTCGACCCCGTGCGAGGCATTGCACGCCGCGGACTGCTGCGCCTGGGCGAACAGAAAGTGCTCGTGGCGCGTTATGAGATCGCGAAGCGCCGTATTGTGTTCGGCGATTTTTCGAAAACGCTCGACCTCGAGCACTGAGGCGGTGCCCGGCAACTGCACGATCGCATGGTTCAGCGAGATCCGGTCTTCCAAGGCGGCGAACGCCCCCATGATGCTGGTGCGACCGATCATCGCTACCTCGATCATCTCGCCCCCGGCGAGACTTACCACCAGCGAAATCACGCCGCTGTGCGGAAAATACACATGCGTCAGCGGATCGCCGGCCTGCACCAGCACCGCTTCGTGCACCAGATCGACGGCCTGCAGGTGCGGTCCGAGCAGCTCGAAGGCGGCGTCCGGTAGCGACGCCAGCAGATGATTAGTTGAACGCGGCATCGACGTCACGTTGCCCTGCCGATCTGATCCAGGAAGCGCGACTGTCCCAGAAGCCAACGCGGACGCAATCGCAACACCGCCACGATGGTTGGTCTTAACGAATTGGCAAGCGATAATTGTAGTGCCGCCGGCATATGCACGATTCAGTGCAGACATGTTTGCGACGAACGTTCGAAAGTGGCTACCAATAGTGATTCGCCGTTGCGCGTTGGTAGCAGGGTGTTGACGTTCTAACAACTTATTCCAGTGCGGGGGCGCCTCATGAACCGGATTCTGGTTGTCGACGACGATCCGCTGGTATCCTTGTCTATCAAACTGTCGCTTGAGCGTCAGGGGTTCGAGGCGGTGCTGGCCGACGGCGGCGTCACCGGCCTGCATGCGCTCGAAGGCAACAGCTTCGATACGATGATCGTCGATATCTTCATGCCGCACATGCGCGGCTTCGAATCGATCCGGGTGTTTCACCAGCGTGCACCGCTGGTGCCACTGATCGCAATCTCCGGCTACGCCTTCGCGCAGCACAATTCACCTGCACCGGATTTCCTGCGCATGGCGATCGAACTAGGCGCAACGCGCTGCTTGCGCAAACCATTCACGCCTGCTGCGCTGCTCGCTGTGGTAAATGAATGCCTCGCTGAACGCCGGGCGCAGCGCGAGCTCGCCGATATCAATCCGGAAGTGATCCACCTCGATTGAATTTAGTCGGCCTGCAGACCTGCAGGCAACGAACGTCTCAGGCGTCAGCCATGCCTTCGGTTCTTGCAGCAGGCTTCTTGGTCTTGCCGCCCTTCGTGCTGAGGAAGCGAATGTCGATCTCCGCGCCGTTCACCTTCACCAGCTCGCAGCGACGATAGGCCAGACCGGTCGAGGACAGCAGCAGGAAGAACTCTTTCAGATTAAGGCCCTCGATCGATCCTTCCAGCGTCAGTTCGGCATCGTTGGCGGAGACTGCCTTAAGCAGACAGCTGCGGCGCCAAGTGCCGTCGATAGCCATGATCCAGACATTGTAGCCGCGTCCGAAGGTAACGCGCGCCGGTCCTGTGTTTTCGGCTGCCATTCGGTGGTCCTATTTACCAACGCCAGCGGACATCGGCTTCGTCGCAACCATGCCCGGCACGATCGAGGGTGCGGCGCGCATGTCGTTCGGCATGTAGACGCCGCGGCGCGTCGGGCAGACGCGGTACTTGTCGGTGAGGCCGATCACGGTCTCCGCCGCGCCGAGAAACAGGTAGCCGTCGGCTTCACTGACTTTCGCGAGCCGGCCGAAGATGTCGCTCTTGGTCGGCTGGTCGAAATAGATCAGCACGTTACGGCAAAAGATGATGTCGAACTTGCCGAGATGGGTGAAGTCCTGCAGCAGGTTGAATTGCTTGAACTGGACCAGCGATCGGACATCGGCATTGAGCTGCCACATGGTGCCGACCTGCGTAAAATGCTTGACCAGCGACTGGATCGGCAGGCCGCGCTGCACTTCGAACTGGGTATAGAGCCCGGCACGGGATTTCTCCAGCACTTCCGGCGACAGATCGGTGGCGATGATTTCGACGCGCCAGCCGCTCAATGCCGCGCCGAAATCCTTCAGGATCATGGCCAGCGAATACGGCTCCTGCCCTGTCGAGGCGGCTGCACACCAGATCCGCAGGCTGCGCTTGCCGGCGCGTGCCTTGATCATCGCGGGCACCACCGTGTCCTTGAAGTGATCGAACGGCGTCTTGTCGCGGAAGAAGAATGTTTCGTTGGTCGTCATCGCCTCGACCACGTCGTCGATGACCGTTTGCGATCCGCCCTTCATCTTCTGGACGAGTTCGCTGATGCCGGGCACGCCGACCTTTCGTGCCAGCGGTAACAACCGGCTCTCGAGCAGATATTTCTTGTCAGCCGACAACATCAGGCCGGAGCGGTCCTTCAGAATCTTCTGCAGATACTCGTAATCCAGCGGTGTCATGATCTCTTTCTAAGATTAAGCGACTGCGGTTCGCATTTTTCAATGAAACGTCTTTAAATAACACACGCGGAGGTCGTAGTTCCCTTGACGCGAAAGGCACGGCCAGCAATCGTCATCGTTGCAGCAAATGACTAAGAGATCGCCAAGAAGACATTTTGAATTGAAGCGGCCGGCGGGCCGGTGCCGAATCTGGCCATGCGGCGGGTCGCTCGCCGACCTGGCGCGTATCGCGCCAGGTCGGCTCCACGGTTGGATCAGGCCGCGCGAACGGCACTCAGGAACTTGCCGACCTCGACTTTCAACCGGTTGCTGTCGGATGACAGCGACTGCGCCGCCGACAGCACCTGCGACGAGGCCGAGCCGGTTTCGCTGGCGCCGCGCTGCACGTCGGTGATGTTGGACGACACTTCCATGGTGCCCTGCGCCGCCTGCTGGACGTTGCGGGAAATCTCCTGCGTCGCCGCGCCCTGCTCTTCCACCGCCGAGGCGATGGTCGAGGAGATTTCCGACATCCGGCCGATGGTGTCGCCGATTTCCTTGATGGCGTTGACCGACTCCTGCGTCGCCGCCTGAATGCCGGAGATCTGCATGCTGATCTCGCCCGTGGCTTTTGCAGTCTGTTCCGCCAGCGCCTTCACTTCGGAAGCGACCACCGCAAAGCCGCGACCGGCTTCACCGGCACGGGCGGCCTCGATCGTCGCGTTCAGCGCCAGCAGGTTGGTCTGCCCGGCGATGGTGTTGATCAACTCGACCACGTCACCGATGCGGGCGGCGGCTTTTGCGAGTTCACCCACGCGATCGTTGGTCTTGCGTGCCTGATCGACGGCCTGGCCAGCGATCGTCGCCGACTCCTGCACCTGGCGGCTGATCTCGTTCACCGACGAGGCCATTTCTTCGGTGGCGGATGCCACCGACTGCACGTTCGTAGAGGCTTCTTCCGAAGCCGCCGCAACGGCGGTGGTGAGTTCCTGCGAGCGCTCCGCGGTCGCAGTCAGCGTGCTGGCGGAGGCTTCGAGTTCGGTGGAGGCCGACGACACGGTATCGACGATCTGGCCGATCATCGCTTCGAAATCGCGGGTGATGCCATCGACGCGGCGACCGCGTTCGATCTTGGCTTCGGCATCGACCATTGCGGCCTCGTCCGCCGCTTTCTTATCGATCAGCGCCTGCTTGAACACCTGCAGACTGTCCGCCATCGTGCCGATTTCGGTCTTCATGCCCTGGTGCGGCACCACCGCTGTCAGGTCGCCAGCGCCCAGCGCCTGCATCGGCTTGACGATCGAGGCGATGCCCGAAGATACGTCCTTGACCAGGTAGATGCCGACGCCGATGCCGATCACGGCCGAAGCAGTGAGAATGATCGCCAGCAACATAAAGGCGCTGTCGTAACTGTCGCCGGCATCCTTGCCCGCCTGATCCGAACCACGGTTGTTCAGTTCAATGTCGTTGTTGAGGAGAACGTCGGCCTTGAGCCCGATCGGATTGACGGTCTTGGTATTCAGCTCCTGCGCGTCATGGGGGATCTTGCCGACGCTCTTGCGTGACAGATCCATCACATCCAGCGTCCCCTTCTTGTAGGCGTCCCAGAGCTGCGTCCATTCCGTGTAAATGGCGCGCTCCTCGGCCGAGGTGATCACCTTCTCGTACTTGGCGCGGATGGCGGCGTTGCTGGCCACGACCGTCTCCAACGTCTTTTCATTAGCGAGCTTCTCGTCCAGCGTCTCCGACAGCATGTGCTGACGGATCACGTTGCGATAGGTGATGGTACCCGCGCGCAGTTCGCCCAATGCCTTGATGCTCGGCAGCCAGTTGGTTTGGATATCCACCGCATTCGCGTTGATCGCCTGCATCTTGCGAACCGCGAGCAGGCCCATGCCTGTCATGGCGATCAGCAGGAAGGCGAGAACGGTAGTGATTTTGGCGCGAATGGACAGGCTGGCAAGCATGACAAAGTATCCCTCGGTCTTAGACCGTTGGTCCGCAACGTGCGGTGTGGTTGGTGGGGCAATCGATCGACGGTGATGGCTTGATCGGTGAAATCCGATCGTTTTTCACCATCTTCTGAAGCAAAATTCGTGGTTCCAAGTTGGCCCTATTAGGTGAATTGTTCGTAAATCCGGCAGCACGCGAATTCTAAAGGTGCCTCAGCCATAGGGGTTTTCGGAATTTTTGTACCTAAATACCGCGCGTAAGTTCCGCCCAAGATGCGCCGAAAAGACGCACTCCCACAAGTTGTGTAAACAGCAATCAACCGGCTTCTCATCGCACGTTTGAGGTCGGGGCGATTCGCAAGCGCTTCGAGTTCGCCACATGTCCGCAGCGCCGCTGTCTCGCGCAGCGCGAAGGCAGACTGTTCAGATATTGCACTGCCGACGCAGGAGACGCTTGCGCAGGTCGCCGAGGTCGGGCTAGAACCCGGCCAGAACGGGCATTCGCCCCGTCCGGATGATTCCTAACGCGACTTCCCGTAAGTCATTGAATCATTTGGGGAATGGTGTAACGGTAGCACAACAGACTCTGACTCTGTTTGTCTAGGTTCGAATCCTAGTTCCCCAGCCACACTCGAATTTCACCTAACAGATCAAAGACTTCGAACCCGCAGCTTTCGAGAACCGCGGTGGTCCACAACAATGGTCCACACGAAGTTCGAATGGCGTCCGGTCGGTACCTGCGGCGGCGTGGTCATACGTGGGTTTCTCGCTTCAGATGGCCGCACTTGCCGCTTGCCATATCTCGGGCAAGCTCATTGTGAGCCTGGAAACCCGTGACTACCGGTGCGCCGGCATCGGGCCCGCGTTCTCAGGCCTGGGGCTGGCGGGCCTCATGACCCGGTTTACCCCGTCCAAGGCCAAAAGCGAGGCGGAGGGATTGGTGCGGCAAAGGATCGACGCCGCCTTATGGCGTCAAGCAGCTCGCCTTGCGGGAATCGACGGGTTTTCTTTTCTGGAGCCGGACGAGATCAAACAATGGACCGGCAGGACGCCATCGAGTTCGACGGGCTGATGCGCATTGGCGAAAGTACCGGCGAGCAGAACGCGAAAATCGCGCAAGCGCCCGGTCCCGACCACTGATCGCGCTACAGAGAAGCGCGATGGAAGCGGAGCCAACGCGTTTCACTGATCTGTTCGAGGATTCTCGACAAGTTTACGCAAGGCGAGATCGACTAGAACCGATTGGCGCGCCGCTATCGCGGTTTCGTGGACCGCAGAGTTCATCTCACCAACTCCGGAATCGACATGGACCTCCCGATATTCCTCGGCCGACCTTTCATCACGTGATAGCGGTCTATTCATCGGCACAATCCCGCGTCTGACCGTATAGGCAATCGATTCGAGACTGGCCTCAACCGCCAAGCGTGTTCTTGTAAACTTTGCCGTCCTTCATGATGAT
>NZ_JAQGJD010000385.1 GCF_028290785.1 Tardiphaga sp.
GGGCTGTCGCTGATCGCCCGCGGTGGCCGCTTCTTCATCGTCGCGATCCTGCTCAACCGGTATGGCGTATGGATCCGCGAGACCATCGAGAAGCGGCTGGGACTCTGGGTCGGGCTTGCCGTTGGCATGCTGCTGCTCGGCATCATCATCGCCGTCCGCATGTTCTAGGCCGGGTTCTGGCTTGGGGCGCTTCCCCCGGCGCGGGTGCCGGGGTACGTTTCGACTCATGTCTGAGTTGACGAATCCGATCGCCGCGACCGCCCGGGCCTTCCTCATCGCCGTGCTGGTGACGCTGATCCTTGCCGTGGCTATCGCGTCTGCCTGGTCGCAGGCGGCTCCGCCGGCGCAAAAATCGATCATTATCCAAGTGGCTCCGGCCGCGGAAACGCCTGCGCCTGCGCCCGCTCCCGTCGTGCCACCGGCGCCGCCCGCCGCGCCCCCGGCAGAAAATCCGGGCCTGATCAATGAAATCGGCAAACTGTTCCAGGATTCGCCCCTGAAGCTGCCGGCGCTACCGTCCTTCAAGAGTTTCGGCGAAAGCACGGACGGCTTGACCCGGCTCAACACCATCGTCAAAGGCCGTGTGGCCTGTCCGCGCGCCGCCAATGGGGCGCCGGACTGCAAGACCGCCTCAGACCGGCTGTGCCAGAGCAAGGGCTTCAAGGAAGGCAAGAGCCTCGACACCGACGCGGCGCAAAGCTGTTCGGCGAAGGCGATGATCCCCGGCCGCAAGCTGGAAGAGGGCGACTGCAAGACCGAGAATTACGTCACCCAGGCGCTCTGCCAGTAAGCCGCTTTTTCAGGCAGTCCTCTCAGGCGGGTGTTTTCTTGCGCGCCGCAATTGCCATCCGGCCTTGGCTTCTGGCATCGTCCGCCCGCCCAACGGCCGGCGCAAAGACGCCATCGCCAGAAGAAAAGATGCAGAGGAATTGCCATGTCCATGCCGGCCTTGTTCAAGAACCGCCTGTCGATCCCGGTGATCGGCGCGCCGCTGTTCATTATCTCGGTGCCCGATCTGGTCATCGCGCAGTGCAAGGCCGGTATCGTCGGATCGTTTCCGGCGCTGAACGCGCGGCCGGCGGCACTGCTCGACGAATGGCTGGTGCGGATCAAGGAAGAGCTCGCCGCCCACGACAAGGCGCATCCGGACCGCCTCTCGGCGCCGTTCGCGGTCAACCAGATCGTGCACAAGTCCAACAACCGGCTCGATCAGGACATGGCGCTTTGTGAGAAGCACAAGGTGCCGATGATGATCACCTCGCTCGGCGCCCGCGAAGAGCTGAACCAGGCCGCGCATGCCTGGGGCGGCATCGTGTTTCACGACGTCATCAACCAGCGCTTCGCCCACAAGGCGATCGAGAAAGGCGCCGATGGCCTGATCCTGGTGTCAGCCGGCGCCGGTGGCCATGCGGGCGAGATTTCGCCATTCGCTTTCGTCGCGGAGACCCGGCAGTGGTTCGATGGTCCTGTCGCGCTGTCCGGCGCCATCGGTAACGGTCGCGCCATCCGCGCCGCGCGCACGCTGGGCGCCGACTTTGCCTATGTCGGTTCGGCCTTCATCGCCACCACCGAGGCCAACGCCGTGCCCGGCTACAAGGACATGATTGCGAGTTCGACGGCGGAAGACATCGTGTATTCGAACCTTTTCACCGGCGTGCACGGCAACTACCTCAAGCCCTCCATCGTCGCGGCCGGCATGGATCCCGACAACCTGCCGGAGTCCGATCCGACCAAGATGAACTTCGGCACCGACGCCTCGGGCGAGCGCGCCAAGCCGAAGGCCTGGAAGGAAATCTGGGGCAGCGGCCAGGGCGTCGGCAGCATCCCCAAGGTGGTGCCGGTGGCCGAACTCGTCGCGCGCTTCAAGAAGGAATACGACGGCGCCATCGATCCGGGATTGTAGGAAGCCGACGCGCACTCTTCTTGCTTCTCCTCTTCACCTAGCGAAGCTTCGCTTCGTGCGGGGGAGAAGGAAGTACGCGATAAGTAAGAAAAGAAAGTCAACGACGCCTTATGGACTTCATCTACCGCATTGACGGTGATCACGTCATCACCACGCCACATGCCGCTGGACCGTGGAACGCGACCATGCAGCACGGCTCCGCTCCCTCCGCGCTGGTGACGTATCTCGCCGAGCAGATGCCGACCGCGAGTCCGATGCAGGTGGTGCGTGTCACCGTCGATCTGCTGCGGCCGGTGCCGGTGGCGGAGCTGACGTTCACGACCGAGGTGCTGCGCGAGGGCCGCAAGATCCAGCTCTGCGGCATCACATTGCTGGCTAATGGCGTCGTGGTTGCCCGCGCTACTGTCCTGAAAATCCGCAGCGAACCGCAGTCGCTGCCGCCTGAGATCGTCGATCCGCCGCTCGAACTGCCCGGGCCGGACAACGGACGGCCGCTTGTCCGCAGGACCGGCAACGCCTTCATGAGCGGCCTTTCGACCTGCGTGGTGCGTGGTGGGTTGATGACATCCGGCCCGGGCGCGATCTGGTACCGGCTCGACCGGCCGTTCGTCGAAGGCGCCGCGACCTCACAGGTGATGCGCGCGGTGGTGGCTGCCGATTTCAGCAACGGCACTTCGGCGATGCTTTCGTTCGACCATTGGACGTTCCTGAATGCCGACCTCACGGTCAGCCTGGCGCGGCCGCCGGTCGGTGATTGGATCCTGCTGGATTCCGAAAGCTGGATCGGTCCCGACGGCACCGGCATTGCCGCTTCGAAGCTCGCCGACATCCACGGTTATTTCGGGCGCGCGGTGCAAAGCCTGGTGATCGAAAAGCGGTGAGCTGAGTGCGCTTCCGGACATCGCAAAATCATCCGGGCTGCTGGAACCAGTTGATACCATGGAGGTTATCGCCCGTCAGGGGGCCGTATGAGTTCGCTATCAGCACGATCAGATAAAGCCCGGACCGGAATTTGGGGTCTGGATAGTATTCTTTCCGGGGGGTTCTCCCGAGGCCATATCTTTTTGGTGGAGGGCGCGCCCGGCACTGGAAAGACCACCATCGCGCTGCAATTTCTGCTCGAAGGCGCTCGCGCGGGGGAGAAGGGTCTTTACATCACCCTGTCCGAAACTGAAAAGGAGCTGCGCGATGGCGCGTCCTCGCACGGCTGGACGTTGGGCGAAGGCATCGAGGTATTCGAACTGCTGCCGCCAGAAAGTCTTCTGGATGAGGACCAGCAGCAGAGCCTGCTGTATTCCTCCGACCTTGAGCTAGGCGAGACCACCAAACAGATTTTCGAGGCCGTCGAAAGGGCGCAGCCGGCCCGCGTCGTGCTGGATAGCCTTTCGGAAATTCGACTGCTGGCGCAGAGCTCGCTGCGCTACCGCCGGCAAATACTCGCCATCAAGCACTACTTCGCCAGGTTTGGGACCACGGTGATGCTGCTCGACGACCTCACCGCTGAGGTGGCCGACAAGACCGTACATAGCGTTGCCCATGGCGTACTGCGGCTGGAAGAGTTGGCGCCCGCCTATGGTGCCGAACGCCGCCGTGCCCGTGTCATCAAATACCGCGGTGTCAAATTCCGCGGTGGCTATCACGATGCCACCATCACCGAAGGTGGGCTCAACGTGTTTCCGCGGCTGGTCGCCTCGGAATATCGCAGCAATTTGGTGCGCACGACGCAATCGTCAGGGGTCGCTGAACTCGACAAACTGCTCGGCGGCGGCATCGAGACCGGTTCGAGCACGCTGGTGTTGGGCCCTGCCGGCACCGGCAAGTCGCTGCTCGCCATTGTCAACGTGGTGGCCGCCATTGAACGCGGCGAGAAAGCCGCCATGTTCGTGTTCGACGAAGAACTCGGTCTGCTGTTCAACCGGATGAAGGGTCTCGGCATCGACCTCGTCGGCGCGCAGCGCAATGGCAAGCTGCTGGTCGAACAGGTCGATGCGGCGGAATTGTCGCCCGGCGAATTCGCCCATCGCGTTCGCAGGCAGGTCGACGAGCACGATATCAAGACCGTGGTGATCGATAGTCTCAACGGCTATCAGGCCGCAATGCCGGAGGAGAATTCGCTTATTCTCCACATGCACGAGCTGCTGCAGTATCTCAACCGGCGCGGTGCCGCGACCTTCATGACGGTGGCGCAACACGGGCTGGTCGGCGACATGAAGTCTCCGATCGATGTCACCTATCTTGCTGACACCGTCATCCTGCTGCGCTACTTCGAGGCGCGTGGCAGCGTGCGCCGCGCGATGTCCGTCATTAAGAAACGCACGGGAAATCACGAAGACACCATCCGCGAATATCGCATCGACGGTCGCGGCCTGACCATCGGCGCGCCATTGACGGAGTTCCAGGGCGTGTTGCGCGGGGTGCCGATCTACAACGGCGCCAGCCCGCTTCTGGACGGGCGGGCGACGTGAAACCCGGCCTATCCTCCGAACGTGCGGTCATTCTCGCGCCCCATGGACGCGACGCCGCGGTCGCCGAAGCGTTGATACGTGAAGCGGGCTACTATGCGCAGGCCTGCCCGGACTTTGCAGCATTGCAGCACGAGATCGAGGGCGGCGCCGGCGTTGCCGTGATCGCCGACGAAGCCATCAAGACGGTCGATCTGCGCGGTCTCGCCAAATGGCTGCACGACCAGCCGTCATGGTCCGATTTTCCCATCGTGCTGCTGACCCACCAGGGCGGCGGTCCCGAGCGCAACCCGGATGCGGCGCGGCTCGGACGGCTGCTCGGCAACGTCACTTTCATCGAGCGGCCGTTTCATCCCACCACGCTGATCTCGGTGGTGGGCTCGGCGGTGCGCGGCCGTCGCCGGCAGTACCAGACCCGCGCCATCCTCGAAAACCTCAGCGAGAGCGAAGGCCTGCTGCAGACCGCGCTGAATGCCGGTCGTCTTGGCGCGCTGGAGCTGCATCTGCCAAGCCTCGAACTCGAGCTGTCGGATACCTGCAAATCGTTTTTTGGCCGCAGCCCGGATCAGCCCTTCACCTTCGATGACCTGCAGGCTTCAGTTCACCCCGACGATCGCGAGCGCCGCCAGGAGGTGCTGGATTCAACGTTACAACACGGCACCGACTACAATGTTGAGTATCGCAACATCTGGCCGGATGGTTCGGTGCACTGGGTCGAGACCCGCGCCCGCATCGTCCGAAGCCCCGACGGAAAGATTCGGTCGCTGGTCGGCGTTTGCGTCGATATTACCGCGCGGAAAACCTCGGATATCGATCGCGATACGCTGCTGGAGCAACTGACGGCGGAACGAACCGCGCTGGCGGAGCTTACCGCTACCCTGGAACAGCGCGTCGATGAACGCACCGCCGATCTGATGAAGGAGGTCGCGGCCCGCGAGCGCGCCCAGGAACAGTTGCGCCAGGCGCAGAAGATGGAAACCATCGGCCAGCTCACCGGCGGCGTCGCGCACGATTTCAACAATCTGCTGATGGCCGTGATGGGCAATCTCGAATTGCTGCGCAAGCGCATCCCCGACGATCCGCGGCTGCATCGGCTGATCGACGGCGCCTTGCAGGGCGCCGAGCGCGGCGCATCGCTGACGCAGCGGTTGCTGGCCTTCGCGCGGCAGCAGGACCTCAAGGCGGTGGCCGTCGATCTCGGCGGGCTGGTGCGCGGCATGATCGATCTGCTGGAGCGCTCGCTGGGCCCGCGCGTGGCGCTGCGGCTCGACATTCCGGTCGGCCTGCCGCCGGCGCGTATCGACGCCAACCAGCTCGAACTCGCCATTCTCAATCTCGCCATCAACGCACGCGACGCGATGCAGGATGGCGGATCGATCGACATCAGGATTGCCGAACACCGGGTCGGGCCCGGCGATCCGAACCTCGATCCTGGCGACTATCTGAAAGTGTCGGTGATCGACGATGGCGGCGGCATGTCGCCGGAGGTCCTGAAGAAAGCAATCGAGCCGTTCTTCTCGACCAAGCCGGTAGGCAAGGGCACCGGGCTCGGTCTCTCCATGGTGCACGGCCTCGCCGTGCAACTCGGCGGCACGCTGGAACTGTCCAGCGTCGTCGGCCGTGGCACCACGGCGACGCTGGTGGTGCCCGTAACCACCAACTTGCCGGAGGCGACCAGCGCCACGGGCATGACACGTCCGGCCGCGCGCTCGGCGGTGATCCTGTTCGTCGATGACGATCCGCTGATCGCCATGTCCACGACCGAGATGCTGGAAGACCTGGGCCATCGTGTCATCGGCGCCAGTTCCGGCCGCCACGCGCTGGATATCCTGCGCAGCGAGCAACCGCTCGACTTGATGATGACCGACCACGTGATGCCGGGCATGACCGGCGTGGAGCTCGCAGCCGCCTCGCGCGAAGTTCGCCCGTCGCTGCCGATCCTGCTCGCCACCGGCTATGCCGACCTGCCCGAAGGCGCGCAGCTCGACCTGCCGCGGCTGGCAAAACCCTACCACCAGGAGCAGCTGCGGGACCGCCTCGATCAGTTATTGGGGTGATCCGGCGGTTGGCGTCCGGGGCCCGGGCATCTTCGGGTTATCCTGCCTTAAAGGTTAACGCCCTTAACCAATCGTTAACCGGCGCGGGAACAACAATACGGGCAGGATTCGACCGCAGCAGGGGATGCGCCATGGACCTCGATACCTATTTGGCCAAGACGCCGGCGACCATCGAGGAAATCAAGGCCCGCGTCGCCGCGGCGTTCGGACGCCATCCGTTGTGCCGCCAAGTCGAATTCGAGATCGTCAGCACGCCGCGCGCCGCCAAGGGCGCGAACTGGACCATCAGCATGCAGTCGGTCGCGCCCGATGCATTGTGGGAAGCCTCCGACATCGTGTCGGATATCCAGGACGCCTACGTCCTGGCCCATGCCGCCTGAACCAGGCAGATGCCGGGCAACTCTAGGCATGGTTAGGCCTTAATTAATCTCCATTTGTAAGGACGATGGACGCTGAGTTCGTCGGTGACACGGAGATTGGCTTGACGCGCACCCTCACTCTTCTGGCGCTGGGATGCCTGCTGGTAGTGGGCGCATCCGTGGCCGCCATCGTCGGGCGTGATAGCGTGCCGACCGCGCCATACGACGCTGTGGCGCAAAATTCGATCGAAGTGGCCCGCGGTCCCGTCTCCAACAAGCAGGGCAAGAAGGACAGGCTGCCGGTGGGCGCCCTGCTGGCCTCTCTGGAGCCGCCGCCGGCTGCGTTGAGCGAGCCTCTGCGGCGGGCGTTTGCCTCCGACAGCCCCGTCGCCGGCCCGGGCAACACGGTGCTGGCACCGATCGAGATTCCATCGCAGTCGCCCGGCAAGCCCAAGCTCGCCGCCAAGCCGCCCGTGCAGAAGAATTATACGCTGCTCAGCGACGCGCAGATTGCCGCGATCAAGGGCCGGCTGAATCTCACCGTCTCGCAGCAGCAGCAATGGCCGGCGGTGGAAGACGCGCTGCGCGCCGTGGCTCGCAAGATGCATGATACCAAACAGGCCAATCCGAAGGCCGGCAGCCCGCCGATCGATCCGGCAAGCGCCGAAGTGCAGCAGTTGAAGTCTGCGGCGATGCCGCTGCTGTTCACGCTGCGCGAGGACCAGAAGCGCGAGGTCCGCTCGCTCGCCCGCATCATCGGGCTGGAGTCGGTGGCTTCGGCGATCTGACGCCTCGTCGCGCCGCGAGCGGCGTCAGGCGACCTCGACCGCCGGCACGCTATCGATCGTTGCATGAGCCTTGGCGATCAGCTCATACGAATGCAGCCGCGCGCCGTGGTCGTAAACATCCGACACGATCATCAGCTCATCCGCTCCGGTCTCGGCGACCAGCGCTCTGATGCCGGCGCGCACGGTCTCCGGCGATCCCACGATCGAACGCGCCAGCATCCGCATCGCCTGCGCCTTCTCGGCTCCTGACCAATAGGTTTCGATGTCGTCGATCGGCGGCTGGCTGAGGCCGCGGGTGCCGCGGAACATGTTGGTGAACGACATCTGCTGCGTCGTCGCCAGCCGCTTGGCTTCCTTGTCCGTATCGGCCGCGATGATGTTGACGCCGACCATGGCGTGCGGCGTCGTCGATTGCTCCGACGGCTCGAAACGCTCGCGGTAGATTTGCAGCGCCTGCAGCAGGGCCTCCGGGGCGAAATGCGAAGCGAAGGCATAGGGCAGGCCCAACGCGGCGGCGAGCTGCGCGCCATAGGTGCTGGAGCCCAGGATCCACAGCGGCACGTCGGTGCCGGCGGCCGGTACCGCCTGGATGTTCTGGTTCGGCCCGGAGGGCGCGAAGAACGCCTGCAGCTCCATCACGTCCTGCGGAAAATTGTCGGAGCTTGTCAACGTCCGACGCAGCGCGCGGACGGTGATCTGGTCGGTACCCGGCGCGCGGCCGAGCCCGAGATCGATGCGGCCGGGATACAGCCGCGCCAGCGTGCCGAACTGTTCGGCGATGATGATTGGCGCGTGATTCGGCAGCATGATGCCGCCGGCGCCGACGCGAATGGTTTTGGTGCCGGCCGCGATGTGGCTCACCACCAAAGAGGTCGCCGCGCTGGCGATGCCGGCCATGTTGTGATGCTCGGCGACCCAGAACCGGCGGTAGCCCCAGTTCTCGGCATGCGCCGCGAGGTCGCGCGCATTGTCGAGCGCACCGCGCGCATCGGTTTCTTCGGTGACGCGGACGAGGTCGAGGATCGAAAGCGCGGTCATGGGCAAACTCCTGGATAGTGCCCCTATCTAGGAATGGCGATCGGTGATTACCACCGGTGCCAACGCACGGCGGCGTTGCGCCGACAGCCGTCAGCGGCGAGCCCGTGGCGCCTCGCCGTCATGGAGCAAGGTTCGCCCGGCGAATGTGAATGACGGCGATGTCGTCGGCATAGAGCCTCTGCCAGCCGTTCAGATGGTCGAGGAACTGCGCGGCAGGGGAAGCCGGCGCGAGCAGGGTGGCGTCAATCTGAAAGCCGTCGAGAAGCCGCAGCAGTTCATCTACTTTACGGCCCTCGATCGCATCGAAATAGTCCAGCACAAACTGTTCGCCATACAGTTCGGCACGGCCGTCAATAAAAGTGGGCACGCCCATCGCGATCAGATAGCCGCCGAATTGATAGGCATTGAAGATGCGCTTCGATCCGCGCTTTTTGAGCAGATCGACGGCCGTCTCCGGGAAGTGCGATTGCGCGAACGAGAATTCATGGCGCCGCGAATACACAACCGTCGATGCCACCGTGACAACGAGAACCGCCAGCACCGCCCATTTCCTGATGTAACGAGGCAACCGCGTCGCTTCGCCAGCGGATCGGGCGTTGGCCTCGATCTGTTCGGCGAACGGCCTGGCCAGAACCATCGGCAACAGAAACGCGAACACTTCGACGCTGCGGACGTGCGACAGCCCGACATGGACCAGGCTTAGCAACAGAATGATCCGCGGCGCCGACAGCACCATGCCGCGGTAGAATGCCAGGCCGTAAAGCCCCAGCAGCGCGGCTTCGAACGCGCTGAACGAGCTGAAGTCCGCGGGCCGCCATTCCCATATGACGATGAGCAGCCGGCCAAGATCGAGGATGCCGAACGCGCCCTGCAACGTGCGCCAGCCATAGGGCGTGCAGCAGCTCGCTGCCAGTGCCGCCACGGCGAAGGCTGCCCACCGCACCGCGAGGTTGAAGCGTTGCTCGGCGGCAGATTCCCAGATCGCTATCAGGGCAATAGCCGGCACCAGCGCCAATCCCAGCACGAAGCCACCATGAAGATTGGCCCACAGCGCCATGACCGGCAGCCAAAGAAACGAGGGCGGGGCGCGCCGGTCGGCCGCGGCGATCAAGGCGGCTGCCCATGCCACCATCACCGGCATCGCCAGAACATGCGGGCGCGCCATGAGATGATCCATGGACAACAGCGTGACGAACATGGCCACCAGGAAGCATCGGGCTGGATCGATCCGGGCGGAAAGGAACATGATGAAAAGGGCGATGGCGGCGCCGATCGCGAGCGAGGCCAGGATCACCGGACCTGCCCATCCACACAGATCGAACGCCGCGGCATAGAGAACCTGCGACAACCACGACGTGGAAATCCACGACGCGTGAAACCTGGTGAAGGAATACAGGTCGAGATGCGGAACCGAATAATTCTGCAGGATCCATTGCCCGACTTTGATCTGCCAAAAGCTGTCGGAATCCTTCAGCAGGTTGTCGCCGACAAAGAAGAAAAAGAGATAGGCGAATGCACCTGCCCCGAACGCCAACAGGCCTCGGCCGGCGAGCGGCGTGGGCGCGCCGACTAGGGCAACTGGCTCTTTGACGAGAGTCATCGGTTCATCTCGCTTGAGCTGTTTCGGCTGTGTTGGCTCGGCGGTGCCCCCGGAGACGTCATGGGCTTCTTCCTGCTTGCCGCATCCAAGGCGGCTTTGGCCAGCCATGCCAGCGGTTTTGCGCAGGATTTTTGCCGCGGACAGTGGACGCGCGTAATCGTGACGGGATGGAAATGGCGCCGTCTCGTCGGCGTGCGACGTCGCGCATGTTGATGGCTGGGAAACGTGGTGCCCCTGGCCGGAATCGAACCAGCACTCCTTGCGGAACTCGATTTTGAGTCGAGCGCGTCTACCAATTCCGCCACAGGGGCCTTCGGACACTGGCCGGAGGCCGGGGTCGCGAAGCGGGCGGAATATAGCGGGCGCTCAGTGGGGGTCAACCAGCGCGTGGTCCAAACCACACCCCATAGTGATCGGGGGTCGCTCGACAGCGCCGGAAGCGCGGGATAGGACGCGGGTAGCAACCCGGAGAGCGCCGTGACCGCCGAAGCCACCTTCAAGCCCGCGCGAGCCCGCGGCGCTTCCAACCCGGCCGTGCTGGCCGCTTCCGCCGTGGGCCTCGTCGCCGCAGCGACCCTGGCCGGGGCGTGGTTCTTCCAGCTGGTGCTGGACATTCAGCCCTGTCCGCTCTGCCTCGAACAACGCTATGCCTATTACCTCGCAGTGCCGCTGGCAGCGCTGGTGGCGGTTGCCACGGCGAAAGACGCGCCGCGCGCCGTCGTCATCGGCGGGCTGGCGCTACTGACGCTGGCGGCGCTCGGTAATGCCGTCCTCGGCGGCTATCACGCCGGTGTCGAATGGGGATTCTGGGCCGGACCGACCGATTGCACCGGCCCGGTCGGCAATCTCGGCAGCGCCGGTAGCCTGCTGGATCGCCTCAACACGGTGAAGGTGATTCGCTGCGACGAGGTGCAGTTTCGTTTCCTCGGCATTTCGCTAGCCGGCTACAACGTGCTGATCTCGCTGCTGATGGCCGCGCTGGCGCTGTGGGGCATGCGCAGGACCGCGCGATCCAGTTAGTCGTCGATGTCGTCCTGCGCCTTGCCGAACAGGTGCACGATGCCCGGCGTGGCAATCGAGACATAGATGAAGCGCGACAGATGATGCGCGCCGACGAACACCGGATCGATGTGCAGGGTCAGCGCGAGCGCCAGCATGGCATCCATGGCGCCCGGCGCGAACGCTACCACCACGTCGCTCAGCTTGACCTGCGTGGTCAGCGCGATGGCGGTGACGAACACCGACGAGATCGCAATCGCCACGGCGAACGAACCCAGCGCCGCGACCAGGTGGCCGAGGATGGTGCGCGGGCTGATCTTGCCGAAGCGCGAGCCGATCAGGGTGCCGATGCCGACCAGCGCGACGATATAGGCCCATTGCGGCAGCGTGCCTTCAACAAGGCCCGCGCCGTGCAGGATCGAGGATGCCATCATGGCGCCGAACATCCAGCTCGCCGGAAACTTGATCCAGCGCATCAGCAGCGAAACGGCCACCGCCGCGGCGGCCAGTTCGGCCAGCGCCAGCGGCGTCGCCTCGGGCCCCCGCGACGGCAGCGGGCCATGGCCCATCAGGCCGGTGGCGGCGAGCAGCAGCGGCACCGCGGCGGTGAGGATGATGACGCGAAAAATCTGCACCACGGCAATGCCCGGAACGTCGGCATTGCGCTCGGTGGCCAGCATGATGATCTGTGACAGCGCGCCGGGGCTGCCGGCGAGCAGGGCCGAGGTGCGGTCCCAGCCGTGCATGCGCTGCAAATACAGGCTGCTGCCGAAGGTCGAACAGAACGTCGCCACCGCCAGCAACGCGATAGTCAGCGGATAGGCGCTGAGATTCTTCACCATCGTCGGTGACACCATCGCACCCAGCGACAGGCCGAGGGTCATCAGGATCACGTGGGCCAGCGGTTGGGGCAGCCCGACCGGCCGGCCGGAAACGCCGAACACCGCGACCGCGATCATCGCGCCGGAAATCAGCCCGCCGGGCAATTCCGCCCAGTAGAACAGCGCGCCGCCGAACGCTCCGATGGCGAGGGTCTGCAGCGGAGTCAGGATTTGCGATCGGCTGGGGAGCGTGAAGGGCATTTGCGCGGGGGGCTCGGTGAGCCCGCCTTATGGCAAATACAAGCGAAGGCTACAAATGCCGTGCGCGCAGACGAGCCGTGTGTGGCACGGCCGTTGCTCCCCAGGCGCAGTGAAGCTGCGCCTGGGGAGATCGGTCCTCAGGTTGCTTTGCCACCGGTCTTCTTGCAGTCGGAGCGGAATTTGTGCCGTTCCTTGCCGTGCAGGCCCTTGGCGTCGGCCTGCTTGGAGCATTCCAGCGAAATCTCGGTACGCGGCTTGGCGGTCTTCGCGGTTGCGGGAGCTTTGGTATCGGCGGGGGCCGATTTGGTTGTCGGCGCGGGCGTGGTCGCCGGGGCCTGTGCGGAAGCGGTGCCGATCAGCATCAAGGAGGCGATGGCGGCCATCGCCGCGCGGGAAGAAAATTTCATCATGGGAGCACCTCGGGTTGAAGAGCGCACACCGTCACGCCGGCGGGCTGAACGGCAGGTGAATGAAGCGCCCTGTGCGCCGCCGCACTGATCACATTAATTTGGCGGTGAAACAGCCGGCGGCGTTGCTCCGCGTCGCCGCTGCGCTAGGATATTGCGCCTCGGCCCAAACATTTCCAGGGAGAAACAGATGACTATCAAACCCAAGCTGCTGTGCGCGATGGCCCTGTCCGGTTTTGCAATGCTCGTTTTCAGCCCGGCCAACGCGCTGACCATGTCGGAATGCAGTGCGAAGTACAAAGCGGCGCAGACCGCGGGCACGCTCAACGGCCAGAAGTGGAATGACTTCCGCAAGGCCGAATGCGGCGCCGACACCGCGGCAACGCCCGCGGCGGCCACGACGGCGGCGCCGAAAGCGGCCGAAGCCAAGCCTGCCGCAGCGCCTAAGCCTGCGGCAACACCCGCTGCACCCGTGGCGACGGGGCCGGCGACCTTCCCCACGGCGATCGATCCGAAATACGCCAAGGAGACGCCCGGCAAGGCGCGCATGCACACCTGCGTCGATACGTACAACGCCAACAAGTCCGGCACCGGCAATGGCGGCATGAAGTGGATCGAGAAGGGCGGCGGCTATTACAGCGAGTGCAACAAGAAGCTGAAGGGGGCGGCCTGACGCCAGACGCTTCCAGCCCCATGACGGTTTTGGTCGCCACCGCTGCTGCCGGTCTCCGATCGGCAGCTCACCATTTCTGTTACGGGCGACGTTTGAAGAGTGATCTCAAGCGGACGGCAACGGCTCATTCCGGCCAGTGCATGCGCGGTTGGCAACACTGGTCCGCGTGGCATAAACTCGCCTCATGATGGACAGCAGCGCGATTCAAGAATTCGTCAATGCACACCAGCGTCTCTTCGTCCTGACCGGCGCCGGCTGCAGTACGAATTCGGGTATCCCCGATTATCGCGATGCCCTGGGAAACTGGAAACGCCCGCAGCCGGTGACTTTCCAGGCTTTCATGGGCGAGAGAGCGACGCGCCAGCGCTATTGGGCGCGGAGCCTGATCGGTTGGCAGCGATTTGGAAGCGCTCAACCGAACGACGCTCACCGCGCCTTGGCGCGGCTGGAAGAGATCGGCAAATGCGAGGTTCTCCTGACGCAGAACGTTGACCGGCTGCATCAGGAAGCCGGCAGCACGGGGGTGATCGACCTTCACGGGAGGCTCGACCTGGTCCGCTGCATGGGATGTGAACGGAGAATTCCGCGCGACGAACTGCAGCACGCCATGGGCCGGTTGAATTCCGGCTGGCTCGCTTTGGACGCCACCGATGCGCCGGACGGCGATGCCGATCTCGAACGCGACGATTTTTCGTCATTCGAGATACCGGGTTGCACGCACTGTGGCGGCATCCTGAAGCCGGACGTGGTGTTCTTCGGCGAAACCGTGCCGCGCGACCTCGTCGGTACCGCGCTCGAGCACCTGGAGCGCGCCGACGCCATGCTGATCGTGGGCTCGTCGCTGATGGTCTATTCCGGCTTCCGATTCGTGCAGGCGGCGGCCCGTGTCAGCCTGCCCATCGCGGCGATCAACATGGGCCGTACCCGCGCCGACGAGGTGCTCACCATCAAGGTCGAAGACCGCTGCGAGACGGCGCTGGCGTTTTTGCTGTAACCATCGGCGCCGGCTTTAAGAGCCGGCGCTCGATGAACGGATTTGCTCGGGCTCCTTAGCCAGTGACGCGCCAGATCACATCGCCGACATCGTCCGCCACGAGCAGCGAGCCATCGGGGCAGAGGGTGACCCCGACCGGCCGTCCGTAGGATGCCTTCTCGTCCGGGGCGAGGAAGCCGCTCAGAATATCCCGCGGCGGCCCGGACGGGCGCCCGTTCACGAAGGGTATGAAGACGACCTTGTAGCCGCTCAGCGTGCTGCGATTCCAGGACCCGTGCTGGCCGATCACCATGCCGTCCGGGAAGCCCGGCAGCGTACCGGCCGGCAGCCAGCACAGACCGAGCGACGCGGTGTGCCCGCCCAGCGCGTAGTCCGGCGTGATGGCCTTGGCGATCGCGGTGGCATCCTGCGGGACGCGGTCGTCGACCGTCTGTCCCCAGTAGCAATACGGCCAGCCGTAGAACCCGCCTTCTCGGACCGAGGTCAGATAGTCAGGCGGTGTCTCGTCGCCCAGGCCGTCCCGTTCGTTGACCACGGTCCAGAGTTCGCCGGTCTGCGGCTCCCATGCCAGGCCCACCGGATTGCGCAAGCCGCCGGCAAAGATGCGGCTGTGGCCGCTGGCCAGATCGAGTTCGTAGACGGCCGCGCGACCTTCCTCAAGCTCCATGCCGTATTCGGCGATGTTGGTCAGCGATCCCACGCCGACGAACAGTTTCTGGCCGTCGGGGCTCGGCAGCAGGCTCCGCGTCCAGTGCCCGCCGGACTTGAAGTCGGTAAGCTTCCGCCCCGGCGCCGTGATGCGGTCCGCACCTTCGACGTAAGGGAAGGCCACCACGCCGTCGACGTTGCCGACATAGAATGTCTCGCCCAGCAGCGCCATGCCGAACGGCTGGTTCAGTCCCTCCATGAAAATCTGGCTGACTTCGGCGACACCGTCGCCATCCCGATCGCGCAACAGCGTGATGCGGTTTGCGCTTTCGCCGAGGGCGGCGGCACGCCGCATGGTCGCCTGCATCGCGTAGCCGAACACGTTGCGGACCGGGCCGGCGATTTGCGACGCTTCGGCCACCAGAATGTCGCCGTTGGGCAGCGCATGGATCCAGCGGGGATGTTTCAGGCCGGTCGCAAAAGCGTTGACCTTGAGACCTGCGGCCACCACCGGTTTCTGTCCGGGGTCCCACCCCCTGGCCGTCGGCATCTTGAGGGTCGGGATGGCGCCTTGCGGCTTCGCCGTCGGGACCTGCGGCGCGCTGCCCCAGGCGGGCTGCGGCGCGACGCCCTGCAACCGACGCCATTGCAGCGCGACAGCCCCGATCAGCGCGACCAGTCGCGCGAAAATGCCGGACAAGTTCATGTGATTCCCCTTGTTGATGCCGCGCACCCTATCCGACGTCGGGGTGCGTTAACACCTCGTCGCCGATGCCGGCGGCACGGGCCCCTTGACCGCCTACGCCCCGAACGCCCGAGCGACGTTGTAGGTGATCAGGCTCGCCACATAGGCCAGCGCGAACATGTAGACGAAGGTCACGATCATCCACTTCGCGCTGCCGGTCTCGCGGCGGATCACCGCCAGCGTCGAGGCGCATTGCGGGGCGAAGATGAACCAGGCCAGCAGCGACAAAGCGGTGGCGAGGCTCCATTTGTCGGCGAGCACCTGGCCGATCTGGTCGGCCGCCTCCTTGCCGCCTTCGATCGCATAGACGGTGCCGAGGGCTGCCACCGCGACTTCGCGCGCGGCCATGCCGGGAATCAGCGCCACGGCGATTTGCCAGTTGAAGCCGAGCGGGGCCAGTGCCGGCTCGAGAAAGTGCCCGATCATCGCCGCGAGGCTGTAATTGATCGCAGGGCCTTCGGCGCCGGCCGGCGGCTGCGGGAACGAGGCCAGGAACCAGATCAGCACCATCATCGACAGGATGGTGGTGCCGGCGCGGTGCAGGAACATTTTGGCGCGTGTATAGACGCCGATGGTGATGCTGCGCACCCGTGGCAGCTTGTAGTCCGGCAATTCCAGCATGAAGGGCGCGGGCTGGTAGTCGCGCCACATGAAGAACTTGATGACAAAGGATGCCGCAAGCGCGCTGCCGATGCCGGCGGCGTAGAGCCCGAACATCACCAGCCCCTGCAGGTTGATCCAGCCCCAGACCTCCTTCGACGGAATGAAGGCGGAGATGATCAGCGTATAGACCGGAATCCGCGCCGAGCAGGTCATCAGTGGCGCGATCAGGATAGTGGTCAGGCGGTCGCGACGGTTATCGATCACCCGTGTCGCCATGATGCCGGGAATCGCACAGGCAAAGCTCGACAGCAGCGGGATGAAAGCGCGGCCGTGGAGGCCTGCGCCGCCCATGATGCGGTCCATCAGGAATGCCGCGCGCGCCATGTAGCCGAAATCTTCCAGCAGCAGGATGAACAGGAAGATGATGACGATCTGCGGCAGGAACACCAGCACGCTGCCGACGCCGGAGATCACGCCGTTCTGCAGGAAGCTCTGCAGCAGCCCGTCGGGCAGGGTGTCGTGTACCAGCGTGCCGAGCGCGGCGAAGCTGCCCGCTAGGAACTCCATCATCGGCTGAGCCCAGCTGAACACCGCCTGGAACATCACGAACAGGATCAGCGCCAGGATCAGCAGCCCGGCGACCGGGTGCAGAACGACGGCATCGACCCGCGTGGTCAACGAATCCGGCTTGCTCGGCATCGTCACGGTGTCGCGGATGATCTTGTCGGCTTCGCGCTGCAAAGCTTTCAACTCCGCAATGCTGAGTGGCGCCCATGTATTGCCGGTGGTCGGCTCCTGGGCGCGCGCCGCGAATTCCTCGGTGAGCCGGATCAGTTCGGCGGTGCCGCCCTTGCGCACCGCGATCGAGGTGACCACGGGTACGCCGAGGGCCCCCGACAGCGCCTCGAGATCCACGGTCACGCCGCGACGCTGGGCGATGTCGAACATGTTCAATACCACCATCAGCGGTCGGCCGGTACGCTTCAGTTCGAGCACCAGCCGGAAGGTGAGCCGAAGATTGGTGGAATCGGCGACGCACAACACCAGGTCGGGCAGCGCCTCGCCGGGAAATTTGCCGAGCACCACGTCGCGGGTGATTTCTTCGTCCGGGCTGCGGCCGCGCAGCGAATAGGTGCCGGGAAGATCGACCAGCGAGATCTGCCGGCCGGTCGGCGTGACGAAGGCGCCGGCCTTGCGCTCGACGGTGACGCCCGGGTAGTTGGCGACCTTCTGGCGGCTGCCCGTCAGCGCGTTGAACAGCGAGGTCTTGCCGCTGTTGGGGGCGCCGACCAGCGCAAGATGGATGGAGCGGGGATCGAGCGCGGCTGCGGTCATCAGAATACGACGACTGCCATCGCTTCGCGACGCCGCAGCGCGATGGTGATGTTGTCGACGCGCACGGCAATGGGGTCGCGGCGGATCGCGCCTTCGTGCAGAATCTCGACTCGGGCGCCTTCGACAAAGCCCATTTCGATCAACTGGCTCTCGAGCTCGATGGCCGACAGCGACGATCCGCCGGCCTGAACGTCGAGGCCGCGAATGGTCCCGCAAAAGCCGCGGGGCGCGTTGCCAAGAAGCTGGGTGGCGGGATTGGAAACCGGGATGTCCATGGCCACGCTTCTTCCAAGCGCCGCCGGTTTGGTCAAGCGAACAAGGCCTCCTTAGAACGATTGTAAAAATACGTTCCCGACAGAGCGGGAGTTAATGACATCGCAAACGCCGCGGGCCATAAACTCCAAATGCCCGTGGGGACCGCATGATCGCCAGCCTGAGTTTGATTCTGCTGTGCCAACTGGCCGGCGAGATATTTGTACGCGGCTTCGCGCTGCCGGTGCCCGGACCGGTGGTCGGCATGCTGCTGCTGGTGGTCCTGTTGCTGGCGCGCGACCGCTTTGCATTTCTGGCGCTTGGGCCACTGCGAGGAGGCGGCGTCGAGGCCGGCGCCAAGGGGCTGCTCGCCCATCTGTCGCTGCTGTTCGTCCCGGCTGGCGTTGGCGTCGTGCAAAAGCTCGATCTGCTCGCCGAACATGGACTGGTCATCGCCGCCGTGCTGGCGATCTCCGTCGTGATCACGCTGCTGGCGACGGTGGCGACGTTCCTCGTCGTCGGCCGGCTGATGGCGCGCAAGCGGGCCACGCCATGACACCCAATCCGTTTTCGCTGTGGGTGTACCTGTCGCAGACGCCGCTGTTGTGGTTGACGGTGACTCTGTTGGTCTATGCTACCGTCGATGCGCTGTCGCTGGCGACCGGCCGCCACCCGTTCGCCAATCCGGTGTTTCACTCCATGTGGATCATCGCCGCTTTCCTGCTGCTGACCGGCACTTCCTACACCACCTATTTTGGCGGGGCGCAGTTCGTGCACTTCCTGTTGGGACCGGCCACGGTGGCGCTGGCGGTGCCGCTATATGAGAACCGCAAGATCGTGGCCGCGGCGATCGTGCCAATGCTGGTGGCGCTGGTGGTCGGCTGCGCCGCCGCCATCGTGTCGGTGGTGCTGCTGGCGCAGGCCTTCGGCCTGCCGCACGGTCTGGTATTGTCGCTGGCGCCGAAATCGGTCACCGCAGGCGTCGCCATGGGCATCAGCGAATCGCTCGGCGCCGACGCTTCGCTCACCGCGGTCGCCGTAGTCCTGACCGGCATCATGGGCGCCATCATCGTCACGCCGCTGATGAACCGGATGGGGATCACCGACTACCGCGCCCGCGGATTTGCGGTCGGGCTGGCGTCGCATGGCATCGGCACCGCCCGCGCCTTCCAGGTCGATGCGGTCGCCGGCGTGTTCGCCGGCATCGCCATGAGCCTGAATGCGCTGGTGACGTCGCTACTGGTTCCGCTCGCGGTCACGCTGCTGGTGCGCGGATGATCACGCAATCCTGCGCGATACCCACCGCACTTGTGATGCAGCCGCCATGGAGCCTCGAAAAATTTGCCGCTAGGCTCGCGCCGATGAAATCGAGAATCATCCTTTCATGATCACCGTGATGCAAGGCGCCTTGGGGCTGGCATCGGGCGTGCTGGTCGGGTTTTCGCTCGGCCTGGTCGGCGGCGGCGGCTCGATCCTGGCGGTGCCGCTGATGGTCTATGTGGTCGGCGTGCCCGATGCCCATGTGGCGATCGGCACCAGCGCCATCGCGGTGGCCACCAATGCGGCGGTGAATCTCGGCAACCACGCCCGCGGCGGCCAAGTGCACTGGTCTTGCGCGCTGGTATTCGCCGCGGCGGGCATCGCCGGGGCGCTGGGCGGCTCGACGCTGGGCAAGATGGTGGACGGCAACAACCTCTTGGTGCTGTTCGCGCTGCTGATGCTGGTGATCGCCTTGCTGATGTTGAAGACGCGTTCGCAGGCCGGCGTCCCGCGGGTCGAGATCAGCTGGAGCAACACGCCATCGCTGCTGGCACTCGGCCTGGTCACCGGCACACTGTCTGGCTTCTTCGGCATCGGCGGCGGCTTCCTCATCGTACCGGCTCTGATGCTGGCGACGGGAATGTCGATCATGAGCGCGATCTCGTCATCGCTGGTGGCAGTTACCGCTTTCGGCCTCACCACCGCGACAAGCTATGCGTGGTCAGGGCTGATCTCCTGGCAGCTCGCGGTGGTTTTCATCCTCGGCGGCATCGTCGGCGGCCTGGCCGGCACCGGCTCGGCGCGGCATCTGGCGCTGCGCCGAGGCGCGCTGAACACCGTGTTTGCGGCTATCATTATCGTGGTGGCGCTTTATATGTTGGCGCGTAATATCTACGTCACATAAGCGTTGGCGCACCGGGCGTCGTCGGGAGTTTCTTTATGGGCGCCATTATCGATCCGAAACGAACGGCGCCGCACGTCACTTCGCGGCGCGGTGCGCTCGGCCTGCTTGGTGGCGTCATGCTGCTGGGCGCCAGTGGCATGTCGCGGGCTGCGCCCGGCGCCGCCAAGGAGGAAGACGTCCTCAACGAAGCCGCGGTGTTGCGCGATCCCGATATTCCGGTCGCCGGCAATGCCAAAGGCGACATCACCATCGTCGAGTATTTCGACTACCAGTGCCCGTATTGCCGCAAACTGGCGCCGGATCTAGATGCGGCGGTGAAGAGCGACGGTAAGGTTCGCCTGGCGCTTAAGGACTGGCCGATCCTCGGCCCGGTGTCGGTCTATGCCTCGCGGCTGGCAATGGCGACAAAGTATCAGGGCAAGTTCGTCGAGGCCCACGCCGCGCTGATCGGTCTCGATTCAAGGCTCACCGAATCCATCGTTCGCGAGCGGCTGGCCACGGCCGGTATCGATGTCGATCGTGCCGTCGCCGACCTGCAGAACCATCAGGAAGCCATCGCAACGACGCTGAAGCGCACCGATGAGCAGGCCTCTGCGTTCGGATTCAAAGGCACCCCGGCCTTCATCATCGGCAAGTTCCGGGTCCCTGGGCCGCTCAACAAGGAGCAGTTCGGCCAGGCCATCGCCGATGCCCGCAAGGCCAGTGCGAAGAAGTAGCGCGCGAGAAGCATACAAAAAGCCCGCGTCGTGCGACGCGGGCTTTTCAGCATCGATCTGTAGATCGCGTTATTTCTCGGTCAGCTTGATCCAGTCCTTCTGGGTACGAGTCTTCAGCGCGCTCCATTCGGTGGCGGCGACGTCCCAGTTGACGATGGTCCGGCGTTCTTGGGCGACTTGGCCGTTGGCGACCGACGATGTCGACATCGAATCGTAGATGTAGACGCCCAAGGTCAGCATCAGCGCACCCAAGATCATTCCAACAAACATCCGCATGGCAAATTCTCCAATGAGCCCGAACAACGCCGGCCGTGGAAGAATGGTTCCACTCCACCATCTTCAGCCAAGGAGATGTTCAGCGCATCGGCTTCGCGGACCCGCTGTCGCGACGGGGCAATAGATGAACAAAACGGGGCGGGCCATGCGAATGCCCGCCCCGTTCAACCGAAAAACGCGTTCAGGAATCGGCGGCGCGGCCGCCCTGGATCACCACCACGCGGCTGCCGGTCTTGACGCGGCCGTAGAGGTCGATGACGTCCTGGTTCATCAGCCGGATGCAGCCGCTGGAGACGGCATGGCCGATGGTTTCCGGCTCGGTGGTGCCGTGGATCCGGAACATGGTGTCGCGGTCACCCTGGTAGAGATACATCGCACGCGGGCCGAGCGGGTTGTCGATGCCGCCGTTCATGCCGCCGGCCATCTTGCGATAGCGCGCCGGTTCGCGGTTCATCATGTTCTCGGTCGGGCTCCAGTGCGGCCATTCCGCCTTGCGGTTGATGGTGGCATTGCCGGCGAAAGCGAGGCCCGCCTTGCCGACGCCGATTCCGTAGCGCATGGCCTTGCCGTTGCCCTGCACGAGATAGAGGTGCCGGGCAGCCGTATCGACCACGACGGTGCCGGCGGGCTCCCTGGTGCGGTAATCGACGACCTGGCGCAGCATCTGCGGGTCGATATCGGTGAGGTCGATCGCGGGAACCGTATGGCCGCCGTCGGTCAGTTCGGCGTAACTGGCGGAAGCGCCGCTCGCAAAGCCCATCGGCGCCAGCGCGCCGTTGCCGCCGGCGCATCCCGCCAGCAACGCAGGCAACATCAAAAGCGCCAACAAGCGCAGCCCGCGTGATCCGCCAAAACCCGTCATCGAAATTCCCTGTTGCCTCTGCATGCGAGTCGCCCGGAAGAGACGACCGATCCATGCATCGCTTGGGGCCTGCGGCGGGTTTAATGAAGTGACATTCGTGTCAGCGGACGCCAATGCGGCGGTTTACGCCGGGCTGTTGTGATCTGGCCACAGGTCTGCCCGTTCAGGATGTGGTTGCAGGCTGATGCGTGCCAAAACGGTCCACCGCCGTTTCGCTCGCCTGCTGTGCTTTCGGAGGCGATCGGATTTTCGATCGTCGCGATGGATACCGCGATGATCTTGGTGTCTGCGCGGCAGGTCGGCCTCTGTAATGCGACGCAGTTGCAGCTGGGCGCACGATGCTTGCATCGCTGACGCTTGCATATTAGAGCACACAGCCGCGCTGGCCGCGTCACTCAATGAGCATGCAAGATGACAAGCGTTCGCAGTCTGGCGCAAGGCAGCATCGTCGTGGGCTTCGCCGTCCTCGGCCTGAAGTACGTGGCCTATCACCTCACCGGCAGCGTCGCACTGCTGTCCGATGCGATTGAAAGCATCGTCAATGTGGTGACGGCCGTGGTGGCGTTGCTCGCCGTCAGCCTGAGTGCCAAGCCCGCCGACGAGGAGCATCCCTACGGACACCACAAGGCGGAGTATTTTTCCGCGGTCCTGGAAGGCGTGCTGATCGTGCTGGCCGCGATTCTGATTCTGCGCGAGGCCTATGCCAGCTATCTGGCGCCGCGCGCGTTGGATGCGCCGTGGCTCGGGCTTGCCGTCAACGGGCTGGCGACGGTGCTCAATGCCGGCTGGGCCTGGGCGCTGATCCATCGCGGTCGCCAGTTGCGCTCGCCGGCGCTGGTCGCCGACGGCCGGCATCTGCTGACCGACGTGGTGTCGTCGATCGGCGTGCTTGGTGGCGTCGGCGTCGCCGCGCTGCTCAACATCCCGATCCTCGACCCGATTCTCGCCGCCCTGGTGGCGCTGAATATCCTGTGGGCCGGCTGGGGCCTGATGAGGGAGTCGCTGAGTGGGCTGATGGACGAGGCGATTCCGCCGGCGACGCTGGTCGCCATCAAGAAGATCATCTCGACGCAGTCCGCCGGCGCCATCGAGGCGCACGACCTGCGCACCCGCCGGGCCGGCCGCATGACCTTTATCGATTTCCACCTGGTGGTCGCAGGCTCAACCACCGTCAGTGCCGCGCATCAGATTTGCGACAATCTGGAAGGGGCAATTCGCGAGGAAATTGGCGAGGCGCTGATCACCATCCATGTCGAACCCGACGACAAGGCCAAACATTCCGGCATCGTGGTGCTTTAAGCACGTCGCGGCGCGGATCAGTGCAGCCGCGGCGCCTTCAGCAGCCTGGCCCGATCGGTGGACACCAGCTCGACGTCAAAAGTGTCGCCGCCGCGGTACAGCGTCAGCGGCACATCGACGCCTGCCGGGCCGAGCGCCCATAGCGCGCGGTAGAATTCCGCGGAGTCCGACACGTCCTCGCCGTTCACCGCCAGGATGACGTCGCCGGTCTTCAACTCGGCGCGCGCCGCCGGTCCCCTGGCGGCGAGGCCCACCACCACGACCTTGTCCTCGACCTCGGCCGCGTAGAGTCCGAGCCATGGCCGTGGCGGCTTGTTGACGCGGCCAAACTGACGGAGATCGTCCAGGATGGGCTTAAGCAAATCGATCGGCACCACCATGTTGAGGTGCTCGCTCTTGCCGCCGTGGTCGCGCTCGATCTGCAACGAGCCGATGCCGATCAACTCCCCGTGGGCGTTGATCAGCGCCGCGCCGCCCCAGTTCGGGTGCGCGGGATGGGTGAAGATCGCCTCGTCCAGCAGATATTCCCAGTAGCCAGCGAATTCCTGGGTGGCGGCGATCTTGCCGGCCACCGAGCGGGTGCGCCCGCCGACGCCGCCGATCACCACACTGTCACCGATCTTGGCGGCGTCGGAGCTCCCCAGCGGCAATGGCGCGATATCGACGTCGCCGAGCGCCTGCACCAGGCCGAAACCCGTCTCCTGATCGATGCCGAGCGCGTGGCCCGGCACCACGCGGCCGTCGCCGAGATGCAACCAGATGGTTTCGGCCTCGGTGATCAGATAGCCGATCGTCAGCACCAGGCGATCGCCGATCAGCACGCCGTTGCCGGCGCGCTCGGTGCCCAGCGTTTGCGCCGTAAACGCGTCTTCCGGGATGATGCAGTGCAGCCCGACCACGGCTTCGAGCGCGCTCTCGAGGTCGAAGCCATAATCCTCCGCGCGCGGCTGCACCGAAGCGGGCACCTTCCATTCGGTCAATGACGGCATGCAGGGGTCTCCTTTTGATCAGTGCCCGGCCTGCATATATGAACCGTTCGTAGCTGCGGAAGTCCATAGCGGCGGGTCGCGGGCCCGTGCTGGCCATAAACCGACTGTGGAACGCTACACGCCGAGGTAGACCTGACGAATATATTCGTCGCCAGCCAGCTCCGCGGATTGTCCTTCGCGGATGGTGCGGCCGTGCTCCAGCACGTAGACGCGGTCGGCGATCCGCAAGGTCGAGGTGGCATCCTGCTCGACGATCAAGATGGCGGTGCCGTCGCGGCGGATTTGCTGGATCGAATCGAAGATCAGCCCTTTCAGCCGGGGCGCGATGCCGACGGAGGGTTCGTCGAGCAGCAGCAATTCCGGCCGGCCCATCAGCGCGCGGCCGATCGCCACCATCTGCTGCTCGCCGCCGGAAAGCGTGCTGGACTGCTGCCACTGCCGCTCGCGCAGCACCGGAAACAGCGTAAACACGCGCTCCAGGTCGGAGTCGATTTCGGACTTGTTCTTGCGCAGATAGGCGCCGAGTTGCAGGTTCTTCAGCACGGAAAGCTCCGAGAACAGCTTTCTGCCTTCCGGACAGTGGCAGATGCCGCGCGCCACCAGGTTGTAGGGCTCGACCGTATGCAGCGACTGGCCCTTGAATTCCAGCGTGCCGGAAGAGGCGATGGAGCGCGAGATCGCCTTCAGCAGCGTGGTCTTGCCGGCGCCGTTCGGTCCGAGCACGCCGACCAGTTCGCCCTTCTCCACCTTGATCGACACGGATTCGATGGCCAGCGCCTTGCCGTAGCTGACCTTGAGATCGGCAATTTCAAGCAGAGGCATGGTCGGCCTCCGTCTTGCCGATATAGGCCTCGATCACTTTTGGGTTGCGGACGATCTCATCGGGCGGCCCGACCGCGATGATCTCGCCGAAATTCATCGCGATGACGCGCGACACCAGTGCCATGAATTCGCGCAGCTTGTGCTCGATCAGCAGGATCGTCAGGTTCTCCTCGCGGTGCAGCCGGCGGATCAATTGCGCCAGCGGTTCGATCTCGCTGCTGCCGAGCCCGGCGAACGGTTCGTCGAGCAGCAGCAGGTCCGGCCGGGTCGCCAGCGCACGCGCAATCTCTAGCCGGCGTAGATCGCCATAGGGCAGCGTTTCCACGGGTTCGCTGCCGCGGCCGCCGAGACCGACCTGGTCGAGCAGGTGCCGCGCGCGTTCTTCCTTGTCCTTGTCGCCATGCGCCCGCGGCGACAGACAGGCGACCAGCACGTTTTCCAAGAGGTTCATGCCGACGAACGGCCGCGTGAGCTGGAAAGTACGCGCCATGCCGCGGTTGACGATTTTGTAAGGCGCCAGCTGGCGCAGCGGCTCGCCATTGAACGCGATACTGCCGGTGGTCGGCGCCATGAAGCCGGTGAGGATGTTGAACAGCGTGGTCTTGCCGGCGCCGTTAGGGCCGAGGATGCCCGTCAGCTCACCCTTCTGCAGCGTGAAACTTGCGCTCTTCACGGCGGTGAGGCCGCCGAAGCGCTTGGTAACGCCATCGACTTCGAGCAGCACGGTCATCGTAGCCGCTCCGTCAGCCGGCGCCACAGCGGCGCGATCAGCCCGTTTGGCAAGAAGAACAGGATCAGCATCAGGGTCAGCGTGTAGATCCACAGTCGGTATTCGCCGAAGCCGCGCAGCATCTCGGTGAGTAGCGTCAGCAGGATCGCGGCGATGGCCGCCCCATAGATCGAGCCGATGCCGCCGACATAGACCATGATGATGACCGTAATCGAGACCACCACCGAGAACAAAGGCGGCGATACCTGCAACTGGTAATGTGCATACAGCGCGCCGCCGAGCCCGGCGAAGCCCGCCGATATCATCAGCGACGCGATCTTGTAGAAGGTGACGTTGATGCCGGCGGCCTGGCAGGTCGCCTCGTCGCCGCGGATAGCGCGTAGCAGCAGGCCCCAATGCGACTGCGCCAGCAGTGTGAGGATTACCACGGTGATCGCCAGCACGCCGAGCACGAACCAGTAGTAATGCAGTGGGTTCTTGATCAGCGGGTCGAGGCCGTACAGCCCTTCCTCGCCGCCGGTATATTCCCAGAAAATCAGGCATAGCCGCTGCAGGATCGCCGAGGCCGATAGCATCGCGAGCGCGAAATACGGGCCGCGCAGTCGCAGCGTGGGAAAGCCCACCAGCAGGCTGAAGGCGATGGCGATGCCGACTGCCATGGGCAGGCTGAGCCACGGATTGGTCGACCAGATGGTGGCGAGGAAGCCCGCGGTATAGGCACCGGCGCCGATAAACAGCGAGTGGCCGAAGTTCTCGCGACCGGTGAGGCCGGACATGAAGTCCCAGCTCGAAGCCCAGATGCCGTAGATGGCGCAGACCGTAAGCACGCCGGTGAGGTAGTTGCTGGCCGCCAGCATCGGCGCCAGTGCCAGGATGGTGATGACGACGATGCCGCCGGCGATATCGATCCCCGAGATGCTGCGCATGTCAGAACGCCGCCCGTCGGCCGAGGATTCCGGATGGCCGGATCATCAGCGTGACCACCACGGCGACCAGCGACACCAGTTCGGTCCAGGAGGACGAGATCAGGTAGGCGACGATGGTCTCGGAATAGCCGAGGATCAGTGAGGCGATGATGCTGCCGGGGATCGAGCCGAGCCCGCCGACGATGACGATGGCGAAGGCCTTGACCATCGGCAGCAGTCCCATGGTCGGCTGCACCGTGAGGAACGGCGACACCAGCACGCCAGCCAGCGCCGCGGTGCCGGCCGAAATCGCCATCACGATGGAAAAGATGCGGTTGGTCGGGATGCCCATGTATTGCGCCGCCTCCGGATCCTGCGACACCGCAAGAATGGCGGCGCCGAGCCGGGTGCGCTGGATGAACAGCCACAGTGTCAGCAGCACCAGCACGCCGGCGACCAAGGCCAGCAGCCGCTGGCCGCTGATATCGACGCCGCCGATCGACAGCTTGTCCGCGACAAAGGACGGCACGTTGCGGTACTCAGAGCCAAAGGTGATGAACAACGCCTGTTCCACCGCCAGCGACACCGCCAGCGTGATCATCAGCACCGCGAGCTGTGACGACCGCAGCGGCCGCACCAGAAACCGCTCCATCACCACGCCGAATCCGGCCACCAGCAGCACCGCCAATGGTGCGGCGAGAAACAGCGGCACCTTGAACAGTGAAGTCAGCACATAGGCGGCGTAGGCGCCAAGCGCATAGAACGAGCCATGGGCCAAGTTGAGGATGCGGGCGACCCCGAAGATAAGCGTGAAACCCACGGCCAGCATCGCATAGATCGCGCTGGAGACCGCGCCGTAGATCAATATCTGAAGCATGAGGTCCCGCTGTTGAGTGACGGCACGCGCGGCTTACTCCCCGTCATTGCGAGGAGCCTCTTGGCGACGAAGCAATCCAGTCTTCGCTTATTGCTTCTGGATTGCCGCGTCGCTTCGCTCCTCGCAATGACGGCTGTTGGGTCTCAGTCCTGACGGGTGTGCCAGCTAGTTGCTCATCCAGGGCGGGGCGATCATCGGGCCGGTGGCGGCTTCCTTCGGCCACACCACGACGCGCTCGCCGTTCTTCTGCCACTGCACAAACAGCAGGTTCTGCAGGCCCGGCCCGGTCTTCACGTCGTGCACTTCGTCGAACACCAGCTTTCCGGCGATGCCGACATGGTCGGTCTTCTCCAACTCCTTGATCACCGCGTCAGGCTCGATCGAATTGGCACGCTTCACCGCGTCGGCGTAGATGTAGACCGAATCGTAGGCGCCGATGCCGGTGTAGACGGGGGCGGTGCCGAAGCGCTTCACGAACTCGTCCCAGAACGGAATCGTCTTCGGTGTCAGCGGCGCGCGGATCGCGAACATGCCGACGGTCTCGGCGTTCGCTTTGCCGCTGACGCGGGTGAAGAAGTCGGCATCCTGACTCTTGACATCGATGCCGCCGATCGGGATCGGCACCTGCGCGTCATGCCACTGCTTGACGAAGATGTCCGACGAGGCGTGTGACAGCACCACGATCAGGTATTGCGCGCCGCTGTCTTTGACCTTGGCGAACAACGGCGAGAAGTCCGAGGTCGAGGTGTCGAAGAATTCCGCCAGCTTCACCTCGGTGCCGCCGTCGGTAGCGCCCTTCTTCAAGATCGGGACGAGGTCCTGCACCCATTTGGCGTTCTCGCCGACGATGGCGATCTTAGACAACTTCATTTCGCCCTTCAGCTTGCCATTGATGAAATCCACCAGTGCACGGGCCTGGTGCGCGGCATTGATTGGAAAGGCGCGAAAGATGTATTTGTAGTTGTCGTAGTCGGATTTCACCTTCGCGGTAATGGCGGGCGATGCCGCGCCGACACCGATGTAGATCGTCTTGGCGCTGGAAATATGCGGTAGCTGCGCCAGCGTAACGCCTGACGTGTAACCGCCGATCAGCACGTTGACCTTGTCGTCGGCGGTCAGCTTCTTGATGGCGGCGATGCCCTGTTCAGGGTTTTCGGTCTCGTCGGCGACCACGATCTCGAGCTTGCGGCCAAGCACGCCGCCCTTGGCGTTGATCTCCTCGGCGGCGAGCTTGGCGGCGTTCTGGGTGTCGCGGCCGACCTGCAACTGGACCGAAGTGGGCACGCCGATCTTGATGGGGGCCTGCTGGGCAGTGGCGGGCGCTGTGAAGGCCAAAGCGCCGGCAAGCATCATACTCCCAGCCGCGAGCGGCCTCAGAAATGAGTCCATGACGTTTCTCCCTGATGCATCTGGATCGTTGTCCGATGCGTTTTTCGTGGCGCCAGACTGCCTAGCTCGGCGACGGCGAGTCAAGGAGGATTGAATCGCTTACTACACTTCGCCGCAGCGGGCGGTGCAGCATGCTTGAATGGCGGGCATGTTGCGGTGCGGGCCGACCTGGCCTCGTCTAATTTATATCTTAATGTGTAGCGAGCCAGTGCGGACCACTGCGGCCATCTGCCGGGACATTCGCTCAGGATCGAATTCTGTCGCGAGCAGGTCGCCGAGCCCGCGGGCGGCCCCTTCTACGGATCCAGTTCCGTATCCCAGTACAGATAATCCAGCCAGCTATCGTGCAGATAGTTTGGCGGAAACAGCCTGCCGTTGCGGTGTAGCTGGTGGACGGTCGGGGCGAAGGCGGTCTGGCGCGGGAACATCCGGGCCTGCTGCGTGGTCATGTTGCCCTTGCGCAGATTGCAGGGCGAGCAGGCGGCGACGACGTTCTCCCAGGTGGTCTGGCCGCCCTTGGAGCGCGGCACGATGTGGTCGAAGGTGAGGTCGTCGTGGGCGCCGCAATACTGGCACGAGAAGCGGTCGCGCAGGAACACGTTGAAGCGGGTAAAGGCCGGGTGCGTAGTCGGCTTGACGAAGGATTTCAGCGACACCACGCTGGGGAGCTGAATCTCGAACGACGGGCTGTGCACGGCGTGATCGTAGTGCTCAACGATATTGACGCGGTCGAGGAACACCGCCTTGATCGCATCCTGCCACGACCACAGTGACAGTGGGTAATAGCTCAGCGGCCGGAAGTCCGCATT
>NZ_JAQGJD010000024.1 GCF_028290785.1 Tardiphaga sp.
GTCCTTCTTCAAGGCATCGACGCGCTTCTTGACGTCGGCGGCGTTGGTCACCGCTTCCTGCGCGACTTCAACGATGACGTCGCCGGCCGACAGCCGCTTCTCGGCGGCGTCGGAGCCGCTATCGACGCCAGTGACGATCACGCCCTTGATGCTATCCTTGATCTTGTACTTCGCGCGCAGCTCCTTGCTGATCCCGGTAAGGTCGAGGCCGAGCGCCTTCTGCGTCGCCGGCTTGTCGGCTTCCGGCGTCGACTTCACCGACGCCTGCACCGCCTTCTCGCCGTCGTCGAGCCGGCCCAGCGTGACCTGCTTGGACACTTCCTTGCCCTTGCGGATGATGGTGACATCGACGGCCTTGCCGACCGAGGTGTCGGCCACGATGCGCGACAGGTCCTTCGGCTCCTTGACGTCCTTGCCGTCGAACTTGATCACCACGTCACCGGGCTCGATTCCGGCCGGCTTGGCCGGGCCCTTGTCATCGACGCCGGCGATCAGGGCGCCCCGTGCCGGCTTGATGTTGAGGCTCTCGGCGATCTCGTCGGTGACCTGCTGGATGCGGACGCCGAGCCAGCCGCGGCGCAGCTCGCCGAACTCGCGCAATTGCGCCACCACCTGCGTCACCGTCTTCGACGGCACCGCAAAGCCGATGCCGATCGAGCCGCCCGAGGGCGAGATGATCAGCGTGTTGACGCCGATTACGTCGCCGTCGAGGTTGAACAGCGGGCCGCCGGAATTGCCGCGGTTGATCGAGGCGTCGGTCTGGATGTAGCTGTCATAGGGCCCTGAATTGATGTCGCGGTTGCGCGCCGAGACGATGCCGGCGGTCACCGTGCCGCCGAGCGAGAACGGGTTGCCGATGGCGATCACCCATTCGCCGAGCCGCAGCTTTTCGGAATCGCCGAACTTGACCGCGATCAGCGGCTTCACCGGAGTAAATTTCAGCACCGCCAGATCGGTCTTCTTGTCGACACCGACCAGCTCCGCCTTGATCTTGGTGCCGTCATTCATGATGACGTTGATCTCATCGGCGTCGGCAATGACGTGGTTGTTGGTGACCACGATGCCCGAGGTGTCGATGATGAAGCCGGAGCCGAGCGAATTGGTCTTGCGCGGCTGCATGCCGCCGTTCTTGTCGCCGCCCGGCCCGCCCCTACGGTTCTTGAAGAAGTCGTCGAAGAACTCCTCGAACGGCGAACCCGGCGGCAGTTGCGGCATCGCCCCGCGCGGGTTGTCGCTCTTGTCGCCGCCGTTCTTGTCGCCGCCCTTGGCCTCCACCGTCTGCGTGGTCGAGATATTGACCACCGCATCGATCACCTTCTCGGCGACGTCGGCGATCCCATCGGGACCCCGAGCGAAGGCCGGCGCGGAGAAGGCCGCCACCGCGGTGCCGAGGCAGACGGCGGTCAGCAGCGGACGCAGGCGGGTGCGGAGGGCTGGAGTCGCGATGGACATGGCGGAAACGCTCCTGAAAGAGTCGGCAATTTCATGCAGATTGCGCCCGAACGGCGCGCCGGCGCAAGCCTTCGCGGCGGCCGGCTGCCACCCCATCAGGGCCGTCGATTGCGGCGGAATGCGGGTGCGCTTCCCTCGCCCCCTCTTGCGCGGAGAGCCGTAGGGTGGGCAAAACCGCGCTTGCGCCGTGCCCACGCGTTCTAACGCGCGATGGAAGTCGTGGGCACGCTTCGCTTTGCCACCCTACAAGCGAGCGCTACCGCCGCACGAACCAGATCAGGATCAGGCCGGCGACCGCCGAGCCGATGCCGGCGATCCGCAACAGATTGTCCGGCGTTGCCAGCGCGCTTTTCATGGCACGCCGCATCCAGCCTGGAAACGCCAGGAACAGGATGCCTTCCAGCACGAACAGAATACCGATGCCGATGAGGAAGTCGGCGAACGCTATGGACCTCATCCGACTTCAACTCCCGAAACGTTCGCACCCTGGCGCTTTTATACAAAAGAGGCGCGCCCCGGAGGGGACGCGCCTCTTCCTTAGATCAGAGTGCCCGCGAACGCAAAACCGCGGTCGCGTGCGCTGCAGCAGAGCTCGTCCTTACGGCTTCGCCGCCGCCTCGGGCGGCTTGCCCGACGGATGGGCGAAGAAGCGGAAGAACTCCGAATCCGGCCGCAGCAGGAAGCGGGTGTCGTTGCTCTTCAACCCGTTCTCGTAGGCGGTCATCGAGCGATAGAACGCGAAGAAGTCGGCGTCCTTGCCATAGGCTTCCGCGAACAGCCGGTTGCGCTCGCCGTCGCCGACGCCGCGTACGGTTTCGGACGTGGAGTTGGCATCGGCGATGATCACGGTCGCTTCGCGATCGGCCTTGGAGCGGATTTCCTGCGCCTTCTGGCCGCCTTGCGCGCGGAACTCGGCGGCTTCCCGCTGACGTTCCGTCTGCATCCGCTGGTACACCGCCTGGCTGTTCGACTCCGGCAGATCGGCGCGGCGGATGCGGACATCCACCACCGAGATGCCGTAGCCGTCGGCTTCCTTGTCGAGCTGGTCGCGGATCTTGTTCATCAGGGCCTCGCGCTCGTCACGCACGACCTGGATGAAGGTGACCTCGCCGAGCACGCGGCGCAGCGACGCGTTGAGCAGCGTGGTGAGCTGGATGTTCGCCGCCTGGATCGAACCGATGCTCTGGTAGAAGCGCAGCGCGTTCTTGATGCGGTAGCGGGCGAACGCATCGACCACCAGCCGCTTCTGATCCGACGCAATGACTTCCTGCGCCGGGTTTTCCAGATCGAGAATCCGCTTGTCGATCGAGATGACGCTGTCGATGAACGGCACCTTGAAGTTCAGACCGGGTTCGGTGACCACGCGAACCGGCTCGCCGAGCCGGACCACGAGGACCTGTTCGGTCTGACGGACGGTGAACAGCGAGCTGTAGCCGATGATGATGACGGCGAGCAGCACGATCAGTGCGACGATACCTGAAATGCCGGACTTCATCGGGTGCTCCCGCTCTGCTGTTGCGGCTGCACTGGTGTCGCCGGGGGCTGACGCCGCGGCGTCAGTTCGTTGAGGGGAAGATAGGGCACGACGCCTTGCGCGCCGGCGCCGCCGTCATAGACCAGCTTCTCGGCGCCGCCGAGGATCCGCTCCATGGTTTCGAGATAGATGCGCTGACGGGTGACGTCGGGCGCCTTCTTGTACTCGTCATAGACCTTCAGGAAGCGCGAGCTCTGGCCCTTGGCCTCGGCGATCGCCTGCTCCTTGTAGCCTTCGGCGACCTGCAGGATCTGCGAGGCCCGGCCGCGCGCATCGGGAACGACGCGGTTCGCATAGGTCTGCGCTTCGTTCTGCAGACGCTCGAGATCGGCGCGTGCGGCCTGGACGTCGCGGAACGCATCGATCACCTGGGCCGGCGGATCGACTTTCTGCATCTGCACCTGCTGCACCAGAACGCCGGCGCCGTAGCTGTCGAGCGTCTTCTGCATCAGATCCTGCACGTTGGCTTCCGTGGTGGTGCGCGCGCCGGTCAGGATCGGCTGGATGTTGGTCCGTCCCACCACTTCGCGCATCGCGCTTTCGGCCACCGCCTTCACGGTGCCTTCGGGATTCTGGATGTTGAACAGGAAGTTGCCGACACCGTCCGGCTTGAT
>NZ_JAQGJD010000029.1 GCF_028290785.1 Tardiphaga sp.
CGAAGCAATCCAGTTCTTACGGAGTCTGCTGCTTCTGGATTGCCGCGTCGCTTCGCTCCTCGCAATGACGGCTGAGGGGCCTGCGCAACTAAAGCTAAAACAACGACCCCTGCCCGTCATCGGCAGCGACAGCCACGGCCTTGCGCACGACCTTCTTCGTCGGCGTCGCCGCTTCCGCAGCCTGCGCCGCCGATATCGGCAGCACCAGTTGCGCGTCGTCATTCGCCACCTTGTTGACCGCGCTCGATACCGGGTGCCAGGCAAACGAACCGTCGGCCGGCGCATGCAGCATCGTCATGACGTCCGACGCGCTGTCGCTGCTGCAATCCAGCCAGCGCGCAAAATCGTCCGGTGCGATCGTGACCGGCACGCGGTGATGCAGCACCGACATCCCGGTACTCGCAGCCGCGGTGATGATGGCGACCGTATCCAGTTCCTCGCCGTTCGGTCCCATCCAGGTCTCCTGCAGGCCCGCGAATCCCATCGGCCCGCCATGGGATGGATGGATAAAATACGGCTGCTTCCGTTCACCGAGCGTTTGCCATTCGTAATAGCCATCGGCCGGTATCAGGCAGCGCCGACGTCGGATCGCGTTTTTGAACGCGGGCTTTTCTTGCACGGTCTCGGCGCGGGCATTAATCAACAGCGTGAACTGGCGGGGGTCCTTGACCCACGACGGCAGCAGGCCCCAGCGCATCAACCGAAAATGGCGTGCGCCGTTTTCCTCGATGACAACGGGAACCGGCTGGGTCGGTGCAACATTATACCGCGCTGGAAAATTCGGCTGCTCAATGTAGCCGAATACCCTCCGCAACGCCTCCGGCGCCGATGTAATGACGAACCGTCCACACATTCTCTATCCGAGCGCGATGTCTTCAGGCGGTTTTAACCCAAAACGCCAAGAGTGCGAAAGATGACCATGACGGCCCTCAGACCGGCGGAGCACGATCGCCACGACCCGGGAAGCGCCGATGCAGCTCCGGCTGCGTCCGCCGCGGAGCTGTCGGCTGCCAACATCAATCCTCGCACCGGCCTCGCCACCGATTACCTCAACCATTTCAACGAAGCGATCATGCTGCTTGAGCTGATCCCGGACATGCCGGATTGCTACGAGCTATTCCTGGAATGGCAGCCGCTGACCTATGCCGAGCATTTCATCAAATCCAACTTCAAGGCCCGCGATCTGGCCATCGCCGCGTACAATTCCGCGCGCCCCAGCGTGCGCGCCGAGTTCGATACGGTGGTCGCCACCATGACCTCGATCCTGACTGCCGTGGGCGACGCCATGCGCGAAGTGCACCAGGACAAGACCCGCGCCACGCTGGCCGAACAGGCCTCCGACTGGGTCAAGCCGCTGGTCGGCGTGGCCGGCGGCGTGATCAATGGCCGCGATCAGGAATCCGACGTCGATACCATCATGGCGCACGCGGCGTCATGACATCTGAACCCGTCATCCGTCCGCAACTCGCCGTCAGCGCCTCGATTTTTCGCGATGGGCGAGTGCTGCTGGTGCAGCGCGCGCACCCGCCTGCCAAGGGCGCGTGGTCGGTGCCCGGCGGCAGGGTCGAATTCGGCGAGCCGCTGCATGTGGCATTGGCGCGCGAAGTGATGGAAGAAACCGGGCTCGAAATCGAGATTCTCGGCATGGCCGGCTGGCGCGAGGTGCTGCCGGCGACCTCCGGCGGCAAGCATTTTGTCGTGATGTCGTTCGCGGCGCGCTGGGTCGCCGGGGAGCCGACATTGAACGAGGAATGCGATGATTTCGCCTGGCTGCCGCCGGATGCGCTCGGCCCCCGGCAGTTGACGCCCGGCCTGCAGGACATCATCGACGCGGCGCGCGCTCTGGCCGAGGCCTGAACCGCCGCAGCGGCCGCTCGCCTTGCGTCCCGCCCCCCGAAAAGGCATATCAGCCGGGTCCCGGACACCTGTTCATGCTCAAGCGTCTCACCGCCGTCTTGCTCCTTGTCGCGGCCTTCGGCCTGGGCCCCGCCCGGGCGCAGGACGTGGCGGCGCCGTTCGATGCCGACCTGCAGCGGCTGGCCGAGATCCTCGGCACGCTGCATTACCTGCGCGGCATCTGCGGCAACAACGAAGGCGCCAAGTGGCGCAACGAGATGCAGGCATTGACCGATGCCGAAACGCCGTCCGGCGAGCGCCGCGCCCGCATGATCGCGGGCTTCAACCGCGGCTATAACGGCTTCCAGCAGACCTATCGCACCTGCACCCCCGCGGCCGGCATCGCCATCCGCCGCTATATCGAGGAAGGCGCGAAGATTTCGCGCGACCTCACCGCCAGGTATGCGAACTGAATGAACATCTTCACGCCGACCGCTCCCGCCATCGACACCGTGTTCTTCGATCTCGACGGCACGCTGACCGACCCCAAGATCGGCATCACCGCCTCGATCCAGTATGCGCTGGCCCGGTTCGATATAAGGGTGCCGACGCAGGACGAATTGCTCTGGTGCATCGGCCCGCCGCTGCACGCCAGCTTCAAGGCATTGCTCGGCACCACCGACGCCGATGCCGACCGCGCGGTCGATTATTATCGCGAACGTTTTGGCGATGTCGGGCTGTTCGAGAACACGCTTTATGCCGGCATCGAGGAAACGCTGACGGCCGTCGCCGCGCCGGGGCGCCGGCTGTTCGTCGCCACCAGCAAGCCGCATGTGTTTGCCGACCGCATCATCGACCACTTCGGACTGCGACCGCATTTCGGCCGCGTGTTCGGCTCCGAACTCGACGGCACCCGCGTCCACAAGACCGACCTGCTGCGCTACGCGCTGGACGAGACCGCCACCGACCCCGCGCGCGCGATCATGATCGGCGACCGCCAGCACGACATCATCGGCGCCGCCAACAACGGCATCGCCACCATCGGCGTGCTGTACGGCTATGGCAGCCGCGCGGAATTGGTCGATGCCGGCGCGGGGCATCTGTGCAAGGCGCCGGGAGAGATTCCGGGATTGATCAAGTAGTCTCGTGTCCCGGACGCGCTGCGGCATTTTTATGCCGCTGCGCAGATCCGGGATCCCGGTTTCTTCGAATTGTAGCAACCGGGGCCCCGGCTCTGCGAAGCAGCACTTCGTGCTGCATCGCGTCCGGGGAACGGCCGAGCGCAGCGATCGTCCTCAATGCTTCCCCGCGCCCATATAGCCGAACAAAAACCCCGCGACCTTGCGCTTCTGGATTTCCTCGCTGCCTTCGGTGATGCGGTAGCGGCGGTGGTGGCGGTAGATGTGCTCGAACGGCTTGTGGCGCGAATAGCCCATGCCGCCATGCACCTGCATGGCGCGGTCGGCGGCTTCGCAGCACAGCCGGTTGGCCCAGAAATTACACATCGAGACGCGATCGGACAGCGTGTGCTCGACCTCGGCCTGCGTCAGTTTGTCCATTTCCCACGCGGTCTTGCGGATCAACAGCCGCAGCATCTCGGCCTGCGTCGCCAGCTCCACCAGCGGCCACTGGATCGCCTGGTTCTCGGCGAGCGCGCGGCCAAAGGGTTTTCGCTCGCGGGCGTATTTCACGCTTTCCTCGATGCAGTACACCGCGGCGCCCAGCGAACTCGCCGCCTGCCGGATCCGGTTCTCGTGCACGAAACATTGCGCCAATGACAGCCCGCGGCCGACCTCGCCGAACAGCGCATCGTCCGGCACGAACACGTCGGTAAAACTGACCCGCGGATGATCGGTCGGCATGTTGAAGGTCCACATGTACTCCTCGATCTTCACGCCCGCCGCCTTCGCCGGCACCAGGAAGCAGGTGATGCCGCGCGCGTCGCCGTCATTGCCGGAGGTGCGCGCGAACAGCGCGCAATGCGTCGCCACATGCATGCCGGTGGTCCACATTTTCTCGCCGTCGATCACCCAGCCCTTGACGCCGTCGCGCGTGGCTTGCACCGCGCGGGTCTCCATATGCGTCGCATCGGAGCCGTGTTCGGGCTCGGTCAACCCGAACGTGATGCGATATTTTCCAGTGATGGAGCCTTCGATCATCGCCTTCTGGTCGTCGCGGCCGTAGCGATCCAGCATCGTCACCAGCGGCAGGTTGCCGACGATGGAATGCTCGTTCTGCAGGTCGTTGTGCAGGCCGAGGCCTTTCGACGCAAAATGTTCGCGGATCACCGCCATCCACAGATTGCTGCCGGCCTGGCCGCCATAGGCCTTCGGGATCGCGAAGCGCAGATGGCCAGCGGTATCGGCGAGGTTCTTCACCCGGCGCAGCAGCGCTTCCCATTCATGCCGCGGCAATCCGCCGTTCTCGAAATCGGTGCGCGCCCATTCGCGGCGGTGATCGAAGAAGCGGATGTTGTCGTCCGCGTTCTCGATCGGCTTGATCTCGCGGGCGATGAAACTGTCGAGCTCGTCGAGATAGGCGACGAGGTCGGCCGGCAACGAAAAATCCAAGGCAGTTTCTCCCGAAAGGTCGTCTTATTTTCATTTGCGTTAAGGCGCTGCGAGGCCCCTGCTCCATCGATTAAGGTGAGAAGACGACTTCCAAGTCAAGCAGTGGAATATCG
>NZ_JAQGJD010000035.1 GCF_028290785.1 Tardiphaga sp.
GCGACCTTTTCTTCCGCCGTGCGACGGCCGAGCAGCAGCATCTGGTCCTGCGCCAGGCTGAGTTCGTGACCGGCGAATTCATGCAGCCGCCGCAGCAGATGCGGCTTGCCCTCGACATAGGCGACAAAGGCCGGGCGCGCGAAGCGGCACACCTTGACCGGGGTGATCGCCTCGGCCGCGACGCCGTAGCGGTCCATCAGCGCGAGCCCGAGGAAATCGCCGGGCATCGCGAAGCCGACGATCTGGCGGCGTCCGTCGGGCAGCGATTTGTATAGCCGCACCATGCCCTCGGTGACATTGAACACGCTGCCGGCCAGCGCCCCCTGATCGAACAGCATGGCCTTCGCGGCGAAGTGCCTGACGTGGCTGATGCGATCCAACTCGTCGAGTTCGGAGGCTTCCAGGGCGCCGCAGACGCTGAACAACCGCACCTTGCAATCGTCGCAGCCGTTCTTGCTCCGGCCATGCTTGCAGTCGTTGACGGGGCAAGCCTCCGCGGCCGGCTCGGCGAAGGTTATCGCAACGGCTGTCATGGCGTTATCCGGTTTCGGTTCAGTCATGTCGGGTACCCTACACCCATTTGACCTGAATCAATCATCGCCGTCGTTGACCCACATCAATGCCGCAGCGGCAGCAGCGCGCAATTTGGTGGGCGGCATGGATTCCATCGATGAACGAGCAATTTCAAGCGGTTCCCGTGACATGGGCGAACGCACGGGCCGCCTTTCCGCTGGTCCGTCTGCATGACGCCGGTATCACGCTGGAGAAATGGCTGCTGTACGTGCGGCGGCGCAGCCGCGCCAAGTCCGGCCGCAGCGGCCTGATGGCGATCAGCGACCGCCGTGGCATCGTCCACGCGCTGTTCAGTTACCACGTCGGGCTCGACCTGCGCACCCGCAAGCGGCTGTGCATCGAAGCCCTGATCGTGGCCCACATGCCGGGCTCGCAGATCGACGAGGCGGTCGATCTCAGCACCGGACAGGTCGCCGCCTCGCTGAATTGCCAGACCATCAGCATCGAGCAGTCGCTTCCCGGTTTCGGCATCCGAGAACAACGACCGCCGATGTCGTTCAAAACCGCGCCGCCGAGTATCTCCAGCACCCGGCAGCACTGACGACGCCCCAGGCGTCCCGGTCTCAGGCGCCTTCGTCGAGCGCCACCAGCTCGCGCTTCTTGCGGAACGCCGGCAGCAGCGGGCCGACCAGCAGCAGCAGGGCCAGCGCCAGGCAGGCGGCGGAGATCGGACGCTCGACGAAGGTCATCAGGTCGCCTTGCGACAGGATCAGCGATTTGCGCAGGTTGTTCTCCAGCAGCGGGCCGAGCACGAAGGCCAGCACCAAGGGCGCGGGCTCGTAGCCGAACTTGCGCATGAAATAGCCGATCACCCCGAAGCCGACCATCACGTAGACGTCGAACACGTTGTTGCTGCTGCAATACACGCCGATGATGGTGAACAGGATGATCAGCGGGAACAGCACGTTGTATGGCAGCTTCAACAGCTGCACCCACATCCCGATCAGCGGCAGGTTGAGCACCAGCAGCATCACGTTGCCGATATACATGCTGGCGACAATGCCCCAGAATAGGCCGGGGTTCTGCGTGATCAGCAGCGGGCCCGGCTGCAGGCCATGAATGACGAAGGCGCCGAGCAGCAGCGCCATCACCACATTGGGCGGGATGCCCAAGGTCATCAGCGGAATGAAGGCGCCGCCCGCCGCCGCATTGTTGGCGGCTTCGGGTCCTGCGACGCCCTCGATGGCGCCGCGGCCAAACCGCTCCGGCGTCTTCGACAGCCGCTTCTCCAGTGCATAGGAGGCGAACGACGCCACCACCGCGCCGCCGCCGGGCAGAATGCCGAGGAAGAAGCCGAGCAGCGTGCCGCGCGTGATCGGCCCGGCGCTGGCCTTCCAGTCCTCCTTGTTCGGCAGCAATTGCGTGATCTTCGCGTTGATGATGTCGCGCTTGATCACCTGCTCGGTATTCAGCAGCACTTCGGCCAGCCCAAAAAGCCCCATCACCACCGGCACCAGGCCGATGCCGTCGATCAGTTCGATGCGGCCGAAGGTCAGGCGCGGCTGCGCGGTGATGCCGTCGAGGCCAATCAGCCCGAGCACGATGCCGATGCACGCCATCAAGAGCGCCTTGGCCATCGAGCCCTGGGTGAGAAAAGTCAGCACGACCAGGCCGAGCACCATCAGGCTGGCATATTCGGCCGGACCGAAGGCGATGGCGACGGAAGCGAGCTTTGGCGCCACCAGCATCAACGCGACCAGCGAGAAGGTGCCGGCGATGAACGAGCCCAAAGCGGAGATGCCGAGCGCGGGGCCGGCCCTGCCCTGCTTGGCCATCTGGTGGCCGTCGATGCAGGTGACCACGGAGGCGGCCTCGCCGGGGATGTTGACCAGGATCGAGGTGGTGGAGCCGCCATACATCGAGCCGTAATAGATGCCGGCCATCATGATGATGCCGCTCTCCGGGGTGCCGGACAGCGTGATCGGCAGCAGCAGCGACATCGCCGAGATAGGACCGATGCCCGGCAGCACGCCGACCAGCGTGCCGATGAACACGCCGATGAAGCAGTACAGGATGTTGATCGGCTGCAGCGCAACGCCGAACCCCTGCATGACATTGTAAATGACGTCCATGATGGTGCTTCCGGTCAGCCGATTTCAAACATGCCCGAAGGCAACTGGATCAGCAGCCCGCGCTTCAGCACCCACCACACGCCAAGCGGCGCCAGCACCGCGAGCGGCACCGCCAGCGTCCAGCGCACCGGATCGATCGCGCGCAGCAACAGCAGCATCAGCGGAATGGTCGAGACGAGAAAGCCGAGTTGGTCGAGCGCAACGGAGTAGACCATCAGCGCGGCGATGATCACCACCGGCTTGGTCCAGCGCGCGCCGTCCCAGCGCGAGGCGAAGGTCGGCCCGCCCTCGGTGACCGCGGCCACGATGATCGACGCCGCGAACAGGCACATCAGGATGCCCGTGTAGAACAGCACGTAGCCGGAGCCGGGATCGTTGATGCTGCCGAGCTTGAGATGCAGCCCGGCGCGGATCACGAAGATGCCCAGCGCAAGGCCGAGCACGCCGCCCCACAGTTCGGAATTGTTGAAGCGGAAGGTGGGACGGGCAGGAGTGGTCATAAAATGCCTTTGATATCGTAATAACGCTGCGGCTTCTTTCCCTCCCCCGCGTCTTCGCGTGGGGAGGGTGGCCGGGCGAAGCGCAGCGAAGCCCGGACGGGTGGGGGTGGCGCCACCTGTAATACTGCGCGTGGCAGCCCCCCACCCGTCACGTTTGTTCGCTTCGCTCCCAAACGCGCCACCCTCCCCACCTAGCGAAGCTTCGCTTCGCCTGGGGGGAGGGAAAAGAAGAGCGCACCTGCTCTACGTTTTCGGAACACGAGAGTTAATTCGCCTTCTTCGCCAGCCCGATGCCTTCAATCACCTTGCGCTCCGAGGCCGTGACTTCCACCACGAACTTCTTGTAGTCCTCGGTGTTCTTGTAGTTCGGCATCATGTCGTATTTCGCCAGCGTGGCGATCACGGCGGGGTCCTCGATGGCCTTCTTGAAGGCGTCGTGCAGTTTGGCGACGATCTTCGGGTCCATGCCCTTGGGGCCGGCGATGCCGAACGGCGAGTCATAGACCATCGGATAGCCGAGCTCCTTCAGCGTCGGCACATCCGGGAAATTCGGCGAGCGCTTGTCGGTCCACACCATCAGCAGGCGCAGCTTGCCGGCATCGACCAGCGGCCGCCATCCCGTGGAATCCGCCTGCAGCATGGTGTGCTGGCCGAGCACGGCGGCGTTGGTTTCGGCGCCGCCCTTGAACGGCACCTGGGTCAGCTTGATGCCGGCCAGGCCTGCGATCTGCTCCATGCCGACATGCAGCGAGGTGCCGGTGCCGGGCGTCGCATAGGTCACCTTGCCGGGATTGGCCTTGGCGAAATCCACCACGTCCT
>NZ_JAQGJD010000049.1 GCF_028290785.1 Tardiphaga sp.
TTTCTGAAAGCCAATGGCGTGAGCGCAACCATCGCCAGCGGCGACACGAGAGAGTCCATCGTGCGCGTGATCTGCGTCCGGAAGTAAGCGCTATGTGCGCGTAAAAGTAAGCTCGTTTCCCGGACGCAGAGATTAAGCTTCCGCCTACTCTGCCGTCATCCTGAGGTGCCGTCGCGAAGCGACGGCCTCGAAGGATGCGCCGCAGGCGCCCGTGGCCGGATCCTTCGAGGCTCGCCAAGAGGCGAGCACCTCAGGATGACGGTGACATACCGGTATCATACGGCATCATCAAAATCACACGCCCTATCCATACCAACTACACTTCGCAATCGATCGGGCACGATTTTGCTAACTAAACTTTACTACGCACGTCGCGCAATGGCGTTGCGTTGCGTTTTACGTCATGATCGTGACACTGCTGATTCGGACGTTGCTGCGATTTGCGCACATCCTGCCAAGCGCGACCGATGCGTCCAGCCAAGAATAGTCCGTCGCGCCAAGCGACGTCGGATCGCTCTGGCGCACATCCCGTTCCGCGACTGATAGTTCGCGATCAACAGCTAAGGACTTTATTATGCAGACCATCGTACTCGCCACCCAAAAGGGCGGCAGCGGCAAAAGCACGCTTGCCATCGGGCTCGCGCTGGCCGCGATGCAGGACGGCCATACCGTTCGGCTGATCGAAACCGATCCGCAAGGCACCCTGTCGAACTGGAAGCGGCGCCGCGCCGAGGCCGAGCCTAGCGTCGAGCCGGTCGCTGCCGCCTGCGAAATCGAGCAGCGGCTGGAAATCTTCGACCGCAACGGCGTCACGCTGACGGTGATCGACACCGCTGGCGGCGTCAGCGACCTCACCACCGCGGCGATCCGCGCCGCCGACCTGTGCCTGATCCCGGTGCGGCCGAGCCTGATCGACCTCGAGGCCGCCGCGCCGACGCTGCGGCTGGCGCGGTCCTGCAACACCGCCTTCGGCTTCGTGCTGAACCAGACGCCGGTGCGCGGCCAGCGCCTCGACAACGCCTCGACGGCGCTCGACGAGGGCGCCCCGCTGCAGAGCATCAGCGCGCTGGCGCAGCCCTGCATCGTGATGCGCAACGACCACCAGGATGCGCTCGGCCGCGGCCTCGCGGTCGGCGAATTCGCGCCATCCGGCAAATCCGCGGAAGAAATCCGCGGGCTGTGGCAGTGGGTCTCGAACAGGCTCGGCCCGGTCGCCCGCGCCGACGCGCAGGGCGTGGTATTCGACGCCAACGCGCCGGACACGGTACCGACGATGTTCCCGCTGGGCCGGACCGAAGAGACGGCAACCGTGCCGGAAGACAGCACGCTCGACCGCCGCTAGTTGACGCGGCCGGCCGGCGGCGCGAAACTTTTGCGCCGCCGGCGCGTCTATTGTCGAGGCGCAACTGCGCGGCGACAATGGCGTAGGGGTGTGTCTTGCACGGCAGTCAATCGAAAGAATCCGCCCCGCAGGAGCCCGGCGTCGTCGCAAGCAGCGTTTACGCCCACGGCACCCGGGTGGCCGATATCGCCATCGAGGAGGCCAAAACGTGGTCGCACAAGCCCGGCCATGTGGTGTGGATCGGGCTGCTCGAGCCCAGCGCCGAACTGCTGGAGCGGGTCCGTGCCCAGTTCGACCTGCATCCGCTGGCCATCGAGGACGCCGCCAAGGCGCACCAGCATCCCAAGGTCGAGCAATATGGCGAGGCGCTGTTCATCGTGGCGCGCACCGCGCAGATGGTCGATGGCGTCATCGGCTTCGGCGAGACCCATATCTTCGTCGGCCGCGGTTATGTGGTCTCGGTGCGGCACGGCGCCTCGACCTCCTACGCCGCGGTGCGCAAGCGCTGCGAGGCCTGCCCGACCTCGCTGACCAACGGCGAGGACTACATCCTCTATGCGATCCTGGATTTCATCGTCGATAACTACCAGCCGGTGATCGAGGCTATCCATACCGAGGTCGAGCAGCTCGAAGACCGCGTGCTCCGGCGCATGCTGCATCAGTCCGAATTCGAACATCTCTACAGGCTGCGCCGCGAGCTCCTGAAACTGCGCCGCGCCGTCGGCCCGCTGCTCGACGTCTGCCACCGGCTGGAGCATTCCGCGGTGCTGCCTATCGACCCCGAGATGAAGCCGCTGTTTCGCGACGTGCTCGACCATATCAAGCGCGCCCAGGAAGACATCGACTCCTTGCGCGAAGTGCTGGCCTTCGCCTTCGAGGCGAGTCTCATGTCCGGCCAGTCGCAGCAGAACGAGATCACCCGGCGGCTGGCAGCCTGGGCCGCGATCCTCGCAGTGCCCACCGCGGTCGCCGGCATCTACGGCATGAACTTCGAGCACATGCCCGAGCTGAAGTGGGAGTACGGCTACTATCTCGTGATCGGCGGCATCGCCTCGCTGTGCGGGTTTCTGTATTTGAGGTTTCGGCATTACGGGTGGCTGTGAGATAGTTGTCGCTTAGTGCCGCTGCTCTTCCCCTCTCCCCTTGTGGGAGAGGGTGGCCGCGCGTAGCGCGGTCGGGTGAGGGGTAGCCACAAGCTCCGAGCCAAGTACCCCCTCATCCGACACGGACTTCGTCCGTGCCACCTTCTCCCACAAGGGGAGAAGGGACGATGGAGCCGTGAGGTCGCGAAAGAGGCTCCGCCGGACTATGGTTCGCCCCCCGCCACCCTACCCTTCACCGCATTGGCAAACGCGTCGTAGCTGACGCCGCCGGTGGCATCCTCCCGGACATGCTTGTGCACCCGCGCCTTAAGCTCCGCGACAGCCTCCGGCTGCATCGCCGCGATCGCAGGCTTCACCGTGGTGCCCGAAGTCGAGGCCGCCCAGAAATCCTCGAAGTCGATAAATTCTCGCGTCACATCGATGCGGCGGGTTTCGATCTGCTCGAGGCCGGCGTCGCGCCATAGTTTCTGCAGGCTGTCGATCCGCGACGCGTCGGGGTTCGGCGGCGGCGCCGGCGCAAAGCCCATGGCGCGCAGCTCGCGCATCACCGGCTGCAGCGGAAATCCGCCGCCCTCCATGTCCCAGGCATAGGCCGCTACGACGCCGCCCGGCGCCACCACGCGCGCCATCTCGGCCACCCCGCGTGCAGGCTCCGGCACGAAGAAGATCACCAGCGCCATGGTCGCGGCGTCGAACGCGTTGTCGGGAAACGGCAGCGCCATGGCGTCGCCCTGATGATAGCTGACCATCGCGGTACCAGGCCGGGTGCGCGCATAGCCGAGCTGGCCGTCCGAGGGATCGACGCCCTGCACCTCGCGCGGCGCCAGCCGCGCCACGATCAGCTCGGTGAAGGCGCCGTTGCCGCAGCCGACATCGACCCAGGCAAGGCCCGGCGGCGGCGCCAGCCAGTCGAGGAAGATGTTGCCGGCGAGATGGCTCCAGACCCCCATCATGCGCTCATAGGCGGCACCGTCGTTGAAGCGGATGGAGGCGTCGTTCATGTCTTGGTCTCACCTTGAGCGGCCGGGTGCCGGCCGCGGAGACCGATAGCATGTTTCAAGGCTGGCCGCGCCTATGCCAGGCGCGGCCGCAACTTTGTGGCTTGGTCGGGTGCATCTCAGGATGCGTCGACCTGCTCCATCTGCGCAGCGTTCATGCGGCCGCCGAGCACCGTGATGCCGGAAAGCGCGGTTGCGATCTCGCGCAAGTCTTCCGGCGTCAGCGTGACGGCCAGCGCACCGAGATTCTCGTTCAGGTGATCCATGTTGCGGGTGCCGGGGATCGGAACGATGAAAGGCTTCTGTGCGATCAGCCACGCCAGCGCGATCTGCGCAGGCGTCGCAGCCTTGTTCGCCGCGACCTTCGCAAGCAGGTCGAGGATCGGGCGGTTCGCCGTCAGGTTTGCGGCGCTGAAGCGCGGGAAATCTGCGCGCATGTCGGCCTTCTGATCGAAGCTGGCGTGGGCATCCAGCCTGCCGGTCAGATAGCCCTGTCCGAGCGGCCCCCACGGCACGAAGCCGATGCCCAGCTCCTCGCAGACCTGCAGCACGCCGTTGCGCTCCGGGCTGCGCTCCATCAGCGAATACTCGGTCTGCACTGCCGACACCGGCTGAACCGCATGCGCGCGCCGAATGGTTCTGGCGCTGGCCTCGGAGAGACCGAAGTGTAGTACCTTGCCCGCCTGAACGAGATCCTTGACCGCGCCGGCGACATCCTCGATCGGCACGCCGGGATCGACGCGGTGCTGGTAATAGAGATCGATGCGGTCGGTCTTCAAACGCTTCAGCGATTCCTCGACGACCCGCCTGATGCGTTCCGGCCGGCTGTCGCGGCCCATGTCACCGTCGGTCGCGAAGCCGAACTTGGTGGCGATCCTGACCTGGTCGCGGATCGGACCGAGCGCTTCGCCGACCAGTTCCTCGTTGACATGGGGACCGTAGACTTCGGCGGTGTCGAAGAAGGTGACGCCCTTGTCGTGGGCGGCGCGGATCACGGCGATGCCCTGTTTCCTGTCCGCCGCCGGCCCGTAATTGGCGCTGATGCTCATGCATCCGGCTCCGAGGGCCGAGACTTCCATCGTTCCGAGTTTGCGCATCTTCATGGTTGCTCCTGCCTCGCGAATGGCGTGGTTGATTGTTGTCGATTGCTGCGATGAGGCGGCCCACGCCCGTGGCCCGACCGGCATCGCCGCGCCGACCAGCGCGGTCCGCATCAGAAATTCACGACGGTCGAATCCGCGACGCGGTTCGACGGCTGGTTCGTTCGCCTGCTGTTGTTCGTCCATGGATGGCCCTCCCGGCTCTAACGATGGAGCATCGCCACGCGGTTTCCCTGACGGCACCGCTGGGGAGAAGATGGCGACGCCAGTGCAATCGATTAGAGCGGGAAGTCGTCTAGGGCTTATCGATTTGGTGCATGAATAGGCAGCGGGTCGGGTTCAGAGCGCCGACTTCACGTGCGGTAGCGCAGCGCCTCGACGAGTGCGGCCAGCGCCGGCGTGATCTGGCGGCGGCTGGGATAATACAGATGGAAGCCCGCAAACGGCGGACACCAGTCGTCCAGCACGCGCAGGAGCCGCCCGGCCGCGATGTGGTCGGCGGCCTGATAGTCGAGGACCGGCGCCAGGCCCAGACCTCCCAGCGCGCCGTCCAGCGTCAGGTCGGAGTCGTTGGCGACGAAGTTACCCTCGACCCGAATTGACAGCGCACGGCCCTTGCGTTCGAACTCCCAGGCATACAGGCCGCCGGCCTGGCCCTCGCGGTAGTTGATGCATCGGTGGGACGCCAGGTCCTGCGGCGTCTTCGGCTTCGGATGGTCCACGAAATACTGCGGGGATCCGACGATCGCCATGCGGATGTCCGGCGAGATCCGCACGGCAATCATGTCCTGGTCGATGCTCTCGCCGAGCCGCACGCCTGCGTCGCATCCAGCCGCCACGATGTCGGCGAAGCTTTCGTCGCTGACCAGTTCCACTCTCACGTCCGGATAGGCCGCCAGAAACGGCGGCAGCGCCGCCATCACGAAGCCGGCGGCGGGCTTCGGCACGCTGATCCGCAGATTGCCCGACGGCTTGTCCCGCAGCTCACCGAGCGACGCCAGGCCGGCCTCGATGTCGGCCAGCGCGGGGCGCAACATGTGCAGCAGCCGCTGGCCCGCCTCGGTCGGCGCGACGCTGCGCGTGGTCCGCGCCAGCAGGCGAACGCCGAGCCGCCGCTCGAGCACGCCCATGGCGTGGCTCAGGGCCGATTGCGACATGCCAAGCGTCGCCGCCGCGCGCGTAAAGCTGCCGGCTTCGGCGACCGCCTGAAAGGCCGCGAGATCGTTGAGCTGGTTGCGTTCCATTCATGCAATTTTTGCATAAAGCGCGGCCGATTGCACGGCCCGCATTGCCACGAACGCAACGGCCTTCAGAGCCCCGTCATCTGCTCCAGCTTGTCGGGGTACCGCGTGCCCTGCACCGTGATCTTCGCCGCCGCCTCATCTATCTCGACGAGATCGCCCGGCGTCAGAATGACATCCGCCGCGCCCAGATTTTCCTCCAGCCGGTGCAGCTTGGTGGTGCCCGGGATCGGCACGATCCACGGCTTTTGCGCCAACAGCCAGGCCAAAGCGATCTGCGCCGTGGTGGCATTCTTGCGCGCGCCGATGCGGCCGAGCAGATCGACCAGCGCCTGGTTGGCCTTGCGCGCTACCGGCGTGAAGCGCGGCAGGATATTGCGGAAGTCGCCGGACACCAGCGTCGTGGTCTCGTTCATCGCGCCGGTCAGAAAACCCTTGCCGAGCGGGCTGTAGGGCACGAAGCCGATGCCGAGTTCTTCGAGTAGCGGCAACACTTCCGCTTCCGGCCCGCGCGTCCACAGCGAATACTCGCTCTGCAGCGCGGTGACCTTCTGCACCGCGTGCGCCCGGCGGATCGTCTTCGCGCCGGCCTCCGACAGGCCGAAATGCTTCACCTTGCCGTCCGCGATCAACTGCTTCACCGCGCCCGCGACGTCTTCGATCGGCACGGCCGGATCGACGCGGTGCTGATAGAACAGGTCGATGGCCTCGACATTCAGCCGTTTCAGCGATGCTTCCGCCACCGCGCGGATATGTTCGGGCCGGCTGTCGAGTCCGACTTGCGCGCCCGTCGCGGGATCGAGTTTGAAGCCGAACTTGGTGGCGATGGTCACCTTGCCCGCGAACGGCGCCAGCGCCTCGCCAACCAGTTCTTCGTTGATGAACGGGCCATAGACTTCGGCGGTATCGAACAGCGTGACACCGCGATCGACCGCACCGTGGATGAGTTTGATCATCTGGGCCTTGTCGGCCGGCGGGCCATATCCAAAACTCATGCCCATGCAGCCGAGGCCGATGGCCGAGACGTCGAGGCCGCTGTTGCCGAGTTTGCGCTTCTGCATTTCATGATCCCTGGTTGCTGCTTCAACGGATTTAGGGCATGCCGGCCATGTCGATTAGAGGGTATAATCGGCATGAACTTATGAGATGGACGAATAAATGGCCCGTCCCCCGATCGACGACCTCGTGGCCTTTCTGGCGGTGGCGCGGGAGCGCAGTTTTACCCGCGCGGCGGCACAGCTCGGCGTGTCGCAATCGGCGCTGAGCCACACCATTCGCGCCCTTGAGGAGCGCCTTGGCGTGCGGCTGCTGACCCGCACCACCCGCAGCGTGGCGCCGACCGAGGCCGGCGAGCGGCTGGTCCGCACCGTCGGCCCGCGGCTGGAAGAGATCGACGCCGAGCTGGCTGCGCTGACGGAATTGCGCGACAGGCCCGCCGGCAGCATCCGCCTTACCGCGGGCGAGCATTCCGCCGAAGCCGTGATCTGGCCCGCGCTCGCAAAACTGTTGCCGGAGTATCCGGACATCAAGGTCGAGCTGGTGGTCGATTACGGCATGACTGACATCGTCGCCGAGCGCTTCGATGCTGGCGTGCGGCTCGGCGAGCAGGTGGCGAAGGACATGATCGCCGTGCGCATCGGTCCGGATTTTCGCATGGTGGTAGTCGGCGCGCCCGGCTACTTCGCGAACAGGCCGAAGCCCAGGAAGCCGCAGGACCTAACGGGCCACGACTGCATCAACATCCGGCTGCCGACCTATGGCGGCATCTACGCCTGGGAATTCGAGAAGCGCGGGCAGCCGCTCAAGGTTCGCGTCGAGGGGCAACTGGTATTCACCCACATGGCGCTGCGCCTGAAGGCTGCATTGGCCGGGCTGGGCCTGGCCTATTTGCCGGAGGACCTGGTGCAGGGCCACATCGCGGATGGCCGCCTGATGCAGGTACTGTCCGACTGGTGCGCGCCGTTTCCCGGCTATCACCTGTACTATCCAAGCCGCCGCCAGCCGGCGCCGGCATTTGCATTGCTGGTGGAGGCGCTGCGGGTGCGGGGATGATGAGCGGCGGCGGCGCTTCCCTCTTCACCGCGCGAAGCGAAGCTTCGCTAGGTGGGAGAGGGAAGAAGAGACCGCCTACAGCGGCATTCGCAAATCCAGCGGCGCGCTTGGCAAAAATTCGCCCGCATAGGTCCGGCGATGAATCTCCTCCGGCGACGCGCCCGCCGCTCGCGCCTCAAGTAGCAGATCGCCGTCGAACGCCACACCGATCGGATTAGCGGCGAATTCCGCAGAGGTCTTCATCCACTGCGTCGAGCGCTCCCAGTCGCCAAAGGTGTCGCATTGCAGCTCGACGCTGTTGCCGTCCGGATCGACGTAATAGATCGACAGCGTCATGCCGTGGTCGAGCGACATGTGCGGCACGATGCCGTCCTCTTTCAGCCGCCCATAGGTGTCGAGCAGCGCGTCCATGTCGGCGAATTCGAACGCTGTGTGATGCAGCCCGGTATGCGCCAGCTTGGCGGGATCGTCGGATATCGCCGGGCTGGTGAGCAGCGCCAGTCGGTGGTTGGCGCCGTCATTGCTCAGCCAGGCGCCGCCGGGGAACGCGAAATGCACCGTCATGCCGGCGACGATGCCGTACCAGGCGACCATGTCCGGCAGCCGCGTGGTCTTCAGCGTGACGTGATGCAACTGGGGCACGTGCGTGGGATAGCTGGTCATCGGATCCTCCTGATGGCGCCGCGCGTCATGCGGCCTTGCGCAGGCATGGGGGTATTATCGTCCAGCGGTGTGGCGGATTCCAGAGGCAACGCGGCAGCGGTGACCGGGCACTTGTCGCCACACACCCAGCCGTCATCCTGAGGCGTCGCCGCGCAACTGCGGCCTCGAAGGATGCACCGCAAGCGCCCGTGGCCGCATCCTTCGAGGCTCGCCGAGGACGGCGAGCACCTCAGGATGACGACGACAGAGATGAAGTCATTTTACTTCTGGCACTTCGGGCACCAGAACGTCGAACGCCCGTTCTGCACGAAGCGTTTGACGATGCCTTCGCAGCCATCCGTCTTGCAGGTCTCGCCTTCGCGGTCATAAACCTGAAACGAATGCTGGAAGTAGCCGAGCTCGCCGGAGGTCTGGCGATGATCGCGCAGCGACGAGCCGCCCGCCTTGATGGCGAGATTGAGCACGTCGTGGATCGCTCCGACCAGTCGCACCGTGCGATCGGTGGGCTCGCCTTTTTTCGTCGCCAGCGTCGCGGCCAGCCGTCGCGGCGACAGCTTTGAGCGAAACAGCGCCTCGCAGACATAGATGTTGCCGAGCCCCGCCACCGTGCGCTGGTCGAGCAGCGCGGCTTTCAGGCTGGTCTTCTTGCCGGCCAGCGCCCCCGCCAGCATCGCAGCATCGAAGGCGTTGCCGAGCGGCTCCGGGCCGATGTCCTTCAGGAACGGCTCCTGCTCGATATCCTTGCGGGCAAAGATCTTCATAAAGCCGAAGCGGCGCGGGTCGTTGTAGATCACCGATGTGCCCGACGACATGTGGAACACGACGTGATCATGGGCGCGATCGTCGCTGCGCGGATGGTGGAACGCGCCGGGCGCGGTGGCGGCCTGGTCGGACACCACCCGGAACGAACCGGACATCCCCAGATGCATCAACAAAACGTCACCGGAAGACAGATCCGCCAGCAGGTATTTGGCGCGCCGCGACAGGCTGGTGACGACCTGGCCGTCGAGCCGCGCCAAAAAATCCGGCTGCAGCGGGAATCGCAGGTCCGGGCGGCGCGCTTCGGCGCGCAAAATGGTGGCGC
>NZ_JAQGJD010000058.1 GCF_028290785.1 Tardiphaga sp.
TCCTTGGTCACCAGCCACGGACCGAGCGGGCCGAAGGTGTCGTGCGACTTGCCCTTTGTCCACTGCCCGCCGCGTTCGATCTGGAAGAAACGCTCGGAGACGTCGTTGCAGACCGCATAGCCCGCGACATGCTTCAGCGCGTCGGCTTCGGTGATGTACTTGGCACGGGTGCCGATGATGATGGCGAGCTCGACTTCCCAGTCCAGCTTGGTCGAGCCGCGCGGCTTTTCGACGTCGTCATTCGGGCCGCACAGGCTGTTGAGCGCCTTCATGAACACGATCGGCTCCGACGGAATCGCCATGCCGGCTTCCTTGGCGTGATCGACATAGTTCAGGCCGATGGCGAGGAATTTCGGCTTGCCGCCGACCGGCGAACCGAGCCGCGGCGAGCCTGACACCAGCGGCAGCGAGGCGGCATCGAGGGCGGCGAGCTTTGCCAGGTTGGCGGGGGAGAAGGCGTCGTCGGCCAGATCCTTGATCTGTCCCGAGAGGTCGCGCAACTGGCCGTCCTTGTCGATCAATCCCGGCTTCTCGCTGCCGACCGCACCGTATCGCACCAATTTCATTGTTCTCTCCCTGAGGCATTCTAGGCCTCAAATGTCATGGCGCAGCGCGCGGCGAAATTCAACCGCCGCCGGCGCGAACTAGCCCTGCAAGGCCACGAATTGGAAGGCCTCGCCGTCGCGCCGGATATGGCCGGCGTCGAAATGCCCGCCGATCACCAGCGTCGGCGTATCCGCGAAGCGCGCGAACAGATCGTGCCGCGTTGCAGCAGACTGCACCGGATCGGAATCCGCGGTCGATGACCACGCCAGATGCGCCATCTGCACGGGATTGTGCGCGACGTCGCCGGTCAGCAGCGCCTGCTCGCCGTCCGATCGGATCAGCACGCTCATATGGCCCGGACTGTGGCCCGGCGTCGGGATCAACGTGATCTCGTCGGTCAGTTGCTCATCGCTCGCCACCAGCTCGGCGCGGCCGGCATGGACGATCGGTTGGATGGAATCGTTGAATACCGCGGCGTGCTCCGGCCGGTCGCTGTGCGCTTTCCAGTGCGCGTATTCGATCGCGCCGAACACATATTTCGCGTTGGGGAATGTCGGCACCCACCGGCCATCGACCAGTTTCGTATTCCAGCCGACGTGATCGACATGCAGATGGGTGCACAGCACCATGTCGATACTGTCAGCCGGAAAGCCGGCCGCGGTCATATCCTCAAGGTAGGGCGTCTGCAGATCGTTCCAGACCGGCACCGCGCGACCCTGCTTGTCGTTGCCGAGACAGGTATCGACCACGATGCGCTGCGCCGGCGTTTCCAGCACCAGCGATTGCACGGTCATCTTCAGCCGGCCTGCTTCATTGGCAAAATGAGGGATCATCCACGGCAGCCGCTGCACATCGTCGGGTCCGGCCTGCGGCAGGATGAAGCGCGTGCCGCCGACGGTCTGCATCTCGGCGATGGGGGTAATCCTGACCCGGCCGACGGTCCATGGCATCCGGCGTTCTCCGCTCTTTTGGTGCTGAAAGATGCGGGTTTGCGCCGGCCCGCGCAATGGATCATCTCGCAAGGCTGCGCGTTATGTCGTTCTGACAACAGGAGCATGCGATGCCCGAACTCTCGATTTCATCCGATCAGGTGGCGTTCCTGATCGAAAAAGCCCGGCAGTTCGACGCCAAGGATATCGTCTCCGATCCGGATTCCGGCTCGAACGGCGCCGACGACGACATGATCGATGTGCTGGAAGACAATGGCGGCGATCCCGTGCTGCGCGAGATTGACGGCTTCATCGCCGCGCTGACGGAGGACGAGCAGATCGATCTGGTCGCCCTGATGCGGCTTGGCCGTGGCGATGGCACCATCGAGGAATGGGACGAACTGCGCCGCGAGGCCGCCGATGGTCGCAACGGTCACACCGCACGCTATTTGCTCGGCGAGCCCTTGCTCGGCGATATGCTGGCCGAGGGACTGGACGCGTTCGGCATCGACTGGACCAGCGAGCGCACCACGCCGGTGATCTGATGCGATCCGCTTGTATAGAACGCGGCGGTGCTTCTTCCCTCGCCCCGCCCGGCGAAGCGAAGCTTCGATAGGCGGGGAGAGGGTGGCTCGGAGGGCCGCAGGCCATTCGAGTCGGGTGCCACTATCGAGTGAAACACTGGCTCCCCCTCACCCGGAGCCGAGCTGACGCTCGGCTCCGACCTCTCCCGCGGAAGAGCGGGGAGAGGTAAAAGTCCTACATCGTGCCCGGAAACGCGCCGCCATCCAGCACGATGTTCTGGCCGGTGATGAAGCCGGCCTTGGCGCCGCACAGGAACGCGCAGGCGAGACCGAATTCTTCGGGATCGCCGAACCGGCCCGACGGATTTTCGCTGGCGCGCTTGGCCAGGATTTCGTCGATCGAGAGACCGGTGGCCTTCATCTGGCCGGCCGCCACGCCGCGCAGGCGGTCGGTATGAAACGGGCCCGGCAACAGGCCGTTGATGGTGACGTTCTCGCGCACGGTTTTTCGCGAGAGGCCGGCACAGAAGCCGGTGAGGCCGGAGCGCGCGCCGTTCGACAGGCCCAGCACGTCGATCGGCGCCTTCACGGCCGCCGAGGTGATGTTGACGATGCGGCCAAACTTGCGGGCCATCATGCCGTCCACCGTCGCCTTGATCAGCTCGATGGGCGTCAGCATGTTGGCGTCGATCGCCTTCAGCCAGTCGTCGCGATTCCAGTTGCGGAAATCGCCGGGCGGCGGGCCGCCGGCATTGTTGACCAGGATGTCGATCTGGCCGGCCGCCTTCAGCGCCTGCTCGCGGCCCTCGACGGTCGTGATGTCGCCGACCACTTCGGTGACCTCGACGCCCGGATAGGCCGCGCGGATTTCCGCTGCGGTCGCGGCCAGCGCTTCGGCGCCGCGCGCGGTCAGCGTGACATGCACGCCCTCGGCCGCCAGCGCCACGGCGCAGGCCTTGCCGAGGCCCTTGCTCGATGCGCACACCAGCGCGCGACGGCCTTTGATTCCCAGATCCACGATGTCACTCCTGCAATTCGATAAGACGAGGCGGGCGTTATAGCCGGTCCAAGTGGGCGTGATAAGGCCGCGGCGGGCATGCCAACCTGTACCGCGCAACCCGTCTCGTGCCCCGGCTCTGCACTGCAGCGTGAAACGCTGCAGTGCGTCCGGGACAAGAAGGCCTAGATCCGCCGGTCGCGCTTCCACTTGTCGATATAGGCCGTCACATCCGGCGGCAGCGACTTGAAGCCGCGCTGCCCGGCCTGCGACAGCAATGGTCGCAATTTCGAGTCGGTCATATAGGACGGTTGCAGATTGGCCGGCAGCATCTGATCGAAGATCAGAACCAGCGTCACCGCGATCAGGCCGACGCGGGCAGCGCCCAGCGCGGCGCCGGCGAGGCGGTCGGCGATGCCGATGTCCGGCCCGATCATGTCATCGACGGCCATCCGCAGCACCGAGCCGAGCACAATGCCCGAGACCAGGAACGCGCCGAAGAACACCAGCGAGTTTTGCGTGGCGACGCCGGCATTGGCCACCTGCGGCACGATCAGCGATGTCACCCAGACGGCGATCGGCATCGCCAGAAAGTAGCCGAGGATCGTCACCACGCTGCGCAGCAGCCCGGCGCGAAATCCGATCACGACCGCCACCGCCAGGCCGACATAGACAACGAGATCGAAGGTGTTCATCGAAGGTCTTCCATCCCGGCCATTCCGTATCGCAGAAATCATGGCCGCGCGGTCGGCTTGCGATCCCGGCCATGCCCTGTATCAGTAAACAAAAGCAGCAGGGAGTTGGCATGTCGGGAATCTTCGACGTCAGTAAAGAAATCATTCTCGTCACCGGCGCTTCACAGGGGTTGGGCCGGCAATTCGCCCGCGTGCTGTCGGCGCACGGCGCGGCCGTCGTGCTGGCGGCGCGGCAGACCGCCAAGCTGAAAAGCCTCGAAGACGAGATCACGGCGAAGGGCGGCCGCGCCGTCGCCGTGCAGATGGACGTCACCGACACCGCTTCGATCGCAAGCGCGATCGATGCCGCCGAGGCCGCACTCGGGCCGGTCAGCGTGCTGATCAACAATGCCGGCATTGCCGTGGAAAAACTGGCGGTCGATCAGACCGAGGCGGACTGGGACGCAGTGATCGGGGCTAACCTGAAGGGCGCGTATTTCACCGCCACTGAAGTCGCCCGCCGCATGATCGCGCGCAAGCAGCCGGGCAACATCGTCAACGTCGCCTCGGTGCTGGGCTTCGGGGTGATGAAGTTTGTGTCGCCCTACACCATCTCCAAGGCCGGCGTCGTGCAGGCCACCAAGGCGCTGGCGCTGGAACTGGCCGGCCACGGCATCCGCGTCAACGCGCTGGCGCCGGGCTACATCGACACCGATATGAACCACGAATTCTGGGCGACGCCGCCCGGCGAGAAGCTGGCGAAACGGATCCCACAGCGCCGCGTCGGCCACGAGTCCGACCTCGACGGCGCCATCCTGCTGCTGGCCTCGAACGCCTCGCGCTACATGACCGGCAGTACCGTCACCGTCGATGGCGGGTTCCTGCTGACGTGACCGTCCACCGCGCTATCTCATTGATCGGACTGACATTTCGATAAATCGTCATAAAAACGCGAAAACATCGGTGATGGCCCTTTCCAAAGCCGCCATGCGTTGGTACATACCCCTCGCACCGCAGGCTTTGCCTCGGTTGCCTTCTCAGGAAGCCTCCGGACTGGGATCGATCGACGCCTTCGGGTGTTGGCCGGTTGCATGTCGTTCTCGGTTTCCCGAAGGTTTGGCGCGGGGTGGAGCAGCCCGGTAGCTCGTCAGGCTCATAACCTGAAGGTCATAGGTTCAAATCCTATCCCCGCAACCAAACATCTGATCGGTATAGCGAGATAAGACGAAATAGCCGCCCTCCGGGCGGCTTTTTCGTTTTGTACAAGCACCACCGAGTAGCCGCGCGAGCAACGTAGTTATGGTGCTGATGGCGCGCGATGACGGCTTGTTCAAGCGACCAATCGAAGGGCGGCAAGGTCGCCCGTCGGCACTGCGGGAGGGAACGCCGCTGGCTGCCGCGCCGGGGCTCCATGTCTGCCAGCCCTGAGCAGGCACGTCAGCCGAGACGCCGAAACGCGTCTTTCGCCTCGCGCAGCAGCTTTTCCTTCCGCTGCCGATAGAAGCCGGCGGAGAGGCTTCCGGGCTGCACCTTTTTGAACCGCTGCAGGTCGCGGAGATCGCCGAGCGCGCGTTGCACCGATTGGGCGGCTTCCCGCTCCCGCGATGCCGTCCGGCCCTCCGGCAAGCCGATAGTGGCAAGTGCCTCGCGCATGTAACGGTAGCGTTTGGCGGCGAGGCGCAGCCGATGGCGCCGCTTGCCGCCTTTCATCCCGTCGGCGCTGTTGCGGGCCAGACGTCGCTTCCACCGTTGCAGGCGGGCGGGAGCACAGTCGGCAAGCAACCGCTTGCGCTGCTTGTTCGCCGCCGCGGCGGCTGTCGTGAGCCACGGCCCGGCGACGATCCATTGTTCAAGTCCGGCGACGAACCGATCACATCGCTTCGAGCGCAGCATGGCCGCCAGCCGCCGGTGGTTTTGTAATGTTTCCCGGGCTAGCCGTTCGCCGGCTTTGACGGCCAGCGTCTTTTTCGGCTGTGCCTTCGCATAGCCACTCGCCACGTCGCTGTCCCGTGCTGCTCCCAGGGCTTCATTGAGCCAGCCGATCTCGGCTTTCAGCTTCGGCCAGGCCGCATCCCGCGTCATGGCGGCGAAGAATTTCCGCGCCGCGCGCAGTTTTGTCAGGGCTATCCGGATCTGATGGATCGCTTCCGGGTTGCCGCGACAGGCTGCGGCGCGGTGCGCTCGAACCGAGGTCACGCATTGCCGTGCGATGCGTTGGAAGGCGCTTCGGCAGGTCAGCGCGGTCTCCGTCCTCGTGCGTGCGGTCACGGTTTTCCTCCGACAGGCGCGCCGTGCAGATTCACATCGTCACACGCCCGCGCGAGCGTCTCTTCGGGGGTTCCTCCGGCGTCGATCATACGCCATTCCATCGTTCCGAGCGACATGGCTTCCTGCTGGACGGCGACCGACGCGGTGGCATCCGAAGCATCGTTACGTCGATTCTCGATCCTGGAGACACGGACGGAGCGCTCGGCGGTCAGGAATAGGCCGATATGTGGAATTTTTGCCGGCGGGATCGTCGCAAACGATGCGCGCTCCGCATCGCGGAGAAATGCCGCATCGAGAATGACGGAATGGCCCTGCAGGGCCACGCGCGCGGCGTCGGCCATGAGTTTCGCGTACACGCGCGCTGTTACGTCGGGCGTATAGGCCGATGCCGGCAGCCGCTCGGTCTCGTTCACGCCGAACAGCTTTTTGCGGATGACGTCGGATCGGAGCACAAGCGCGCCCGGCGGGGGACCGAGTATCGGCGCGATTCCGCGCGCCAGCATGCTCTTGCCGGTGCCCGAGAGGCCGCCAATGGCGACCATGCAGGGTGGCGCAGGGTCGATCAGCGCGGTGGCGAGGTCGAAGTAACGCCTGGCGTCGTGCCGGATAGAATTGCCGTTCTCTTCGGACAACTCGCTCTTGGTGAACAGCACATGGGCGCGGATCGCCGCCCGCATCGAGAGGAAAAGCGGAAGCAGCGCCAGCGCGTCCAGTGTCGCGTCGTCAGCTTCGGCCATGTAACGGTTGAACAGCGCGTTGGCCGCGGCGTGAGCTTGGTAATAGAGCAAATCCATCAGCGGAAAAGCCAGGTCGTACAATACATCCGTCGTCGCAATCGCGGGATCGAATTCGATGGCGTCAAACAGCAGCGGCCGGCCGTCGATCAGCACGATATTACCGAGGTGCAGATCGCCATGGCAGCGGCGGACGAAGCCGGCCTC
>NZ_JAQGJD010000061.1 GCF_028290785.1 Tardiphaga sp.
GACAATGGCGACATCTATCTCGACAGCTACGCCGGCTGGTATTCCGTGCGTGACGAGGCGTACTACGCCGAGGACGAAACCGTCGTCGGCGAGGACAAGGTGCGCCGCGGCCCGCAGGGCACGCCGGTCGAGTGGGTGGAGGAGAGCAGCTACTTCTTCAGGCTCGCTGCCTATCAGGATAAGCTGCTCAAGCTGTACGAGGAGCAGCCCGATTTCATAGGCCCGGACACCCGTCGCAATGAGGTGATGAGCTTCGTCAAGGGCGGGCTGAAGGATCTGTCGATCTCGCGGACCACCTTCGACTGGGGTGTCAAGGTGCCCGGCGACGACAAGCATGTGATGTATGTCTGGGTCGATGCGCTGACGAACTATATCACTGGCGTCGGATTCCCCGACGAGGGGGCGGAGCGCTGGCACTACTGGCCGGCGGACGCGCACATCATCGGCAAGGACATCATCCGCTTCCACGCGGTGTACTGGCCGGCGTTCCTGATGTCGGCTGGCATCGCGCTGCCGAAGCGCGTCTTTGCTCACGGCTTCCTGTTCAACAAGGGCGAGAAGATGTCGAAGTCGGTCGGCAATGTCGTCGATCCCTTCAACCTCGCCACTGCCTACGGCGTCGACCAGGTGCGCTACTTTCTGTTGCGCGAAGTGCCGTTCGGCCAGGACGGCAGCTACAACCACGAGGCCATCGTCAACCGCACCAATGCCGACCTCGCCAACGATCTCGGCAACCTCGCGCAGCGCTCGCTGTCGATGATCGCCAAGCAGTTTGCCGGCGTGCTGCCGGAGCCCGGCGAATTCAGCGACAACGACAAGGCCATTCTCGCGCAGGCCGACGGCATGCTCGAACTGGCGCGCACTGCGATGGCCACGCAGCAGATCCATCAGGCGCTCAACGCGGTGTGGAACGTGGTCGCCGAAGCCAATCGCTATTTCGCGGGCGAGGCGCCGTGGGCGCTGGCCAAGACCGATCCGAAGAAGCAGGGCACTGTGCTGTATGTCACCGCCGAAGTGGTGCGGCAGGTGGCGATCCTGGCGCAGCCGGCGATGCCGGACTCCGCCGCAAAACTGCTCGACGTGCTCGGCATTGCCGCCGACGCGCGCGACTTCGCCGCACTGGCGACACGCCTCAAGCCGGGCGCCACGCTGCCGACCCCGACCGGCGTGTTTCCGCGCTATGTCGAGCCACCGGCGGCTTGAGACCATCATGCTCGTTGATAGCCACTGCCATCTCGATTTTCCGGATTTCGCCGACGACCTCGATGGCATCATTGCGCGTGCCGAAGCCGCCGGCATCGGCCGCTTCGTCACAATCTCCACGCGGGTAAAACGGCTGCCGGGACTGCTGGCGATCGCCGAGCGTTTTCCAAATGTCTATTGCTCGGTCGGCACCCATCCCGGCCATGTCGACGAGGAAGACGGCATCCCGGCGGAACAGCTGATCGAACTGACCAAGCATCCCAAAGTGGTCGCGCTCGGCGAAGCCGGACTGGACAACTTCTATGGTACCGACTTCAACGAGGCGCAGGAGCGTGGTTTTCGCGCCCATATCGCCGCGGCCCGCGCGACCGGACTGCCGCTGGTGATCCATACCCGCGTGGCCGACGAACAATGTGGCCGCATTCTCGAAGACGAGATGGGGAAGGGCGCTTTTCGCGCGGTGCTGCACTGCTATACCGGCGGCCGTGGACTGGCGATGCTGGCGATCGATCTCGGCCTGTCGATCTCCTTCACCGGCATCCTGACTTTCAAAAAATCGCAGGAATTGCGCGACCTCGCCGCCGAACTGCCCGCCGACCGTATCATGGTCGAGACCGACGCCCCGTACCTCGCGCCTGGCAAGTTCCGCGGCAAGCGCTGCGAGCCGGCTTATGTCGTGGAGACCGCCAAGGTGCTGGCGGAAACGCGTGGCGTCTCGCTCGAAGAAATATCGAGGCAGACCACGGAAAACTTCTTCCGATTGTTCAGCAAGGTACCCGCGCCGGATACCGCCGCATGACGGTGACGCTGACCATTCTCGGCTGCGGTTCCTCAGCGGGCGTTCCGCGTCCGGCGCTGGGTTGGGGCGCCTGCGATCCGACCAACCCGAAAAACCGCCGCCGCCGCTGCTCGATTATGGCGGAGCGCGAGTCCGAACATGGCATTACCCGCGTCGTCATCGACACCTCGCCGGACCTGCGCGAGCAGCTGATCGATGCGCAAGTCTATCACATCGATGCGGTGTTCCTGACCCACGAGCACGCCGACCAGACCCACGGGATCGACGACCTGCGTTCCGTGGTGCTGCATCAGCGCCGCCGGATTCCGTTCTATCTGAACCAGTCCACCGCCAAGGAGATCCTGCCACGGTTCTCCTATTGCTTCGTCTCGCCGGAAGGCAGCGACTATCCGCCGATCCTGGATCAGAAGTCGATCGAGGCGGGCGAGAGCCGCACCATCGACGGTCCGGGCGGCGCACTGACGCTGAGCGCCTTTCTCGTCCAGCATGGCAACATCCCGGCGCTCGGCTACCGGATCGGCAATGCCGCCTACACGCCTGACGTCAACGATATCCCTGAGCAAAGCTGGCCGGCGCTGGAGGGACTCGACCTCTGGGTGATCGACGGGCTGCGCTATACCCAGCACCCCAGCCATTTCAGCATCAACGACGCCTTGCGCTGGCGCGACCGCTTCAAGCCGAAGCGCGCGGTGATCACCAACATGACGGCGGATGTGGATTACGAGGCGCTGCGTCAGAGCCTACCGGCGAGCGTAGCGCCAGCCTACGACGGGATGCGGCTGGTGTTGGAGGAGGGCTGAACGCTCTCCCTCTTGTTCCGGACGCGGTGCAGCGTGAAACGCTGCCCCGCAGAGCCGGACCGTTACGGGCACCGGCGTTTGGGACGGCCCCGGATCTGCAGCGCACTACGCTGCCTGCGGCAGCGCATTGCGCCGCGTCCGGGGCAAGTGGGCGGGGCTACCCCGAAAACGACTTGGTCGATTTCGCCTGGTCGCGCAGCATGAATTTCTGGATCTTGCCGGTCGAGGTCTTCGGGATCGAACCGAACACCACGGCCTTCGGCGTCTTGAAGCCGGGCATCTGGCTGCGGCAGAAGGCGATGATGTCGGCTTCGGTCGCGGTGGCGCCGGTCTTCAGCTCGATGAAGGCGCACGGTACCTCGCCCCATTTGTCATCGGGCTGCGCCACCACCGCGGCGAAGAGCACCGCGGGATGGCGGTACAGCACGTCCTCGACGTCCACCGACGAGATGTTCTCGCCGCCGGAAATGATGATGTCCTTGGAGCGATCCTTGATGATGACGTAGCCGAACTCATCGAGCACGCCGAGGTCGCCGGTGTGAAACCAGCCGCCTTCGAATGCCTCCTGCGTCGCCTTCTCGTTCTTCAGGTAGCCCTTCATCACGATGTTGCCGCGGAACATGACCTCGCCGATGGTCTCGCCGTCACGCGGCACTTCCTTCATGGTCTCGGGATCCAGCACTGTGACGGCTTCCTGCAGCGGGTAGGGCACGCCCTGCCGGCGCTTCAGCCTGGCGCGCTCGTCGGCCGGCAGATCGTCCCAGCCGGGCTGCTCGGCGCAGACCGAGGCCGGGCCGTAGACCTCGGTCAAGCCGTAGACATGGGTCAGCTTGATGCCGATGTTTTCAGCGCCGGACAGCACCGCCATCGGCGGCGGCGCGCCGGCGATCGAACCCTGCACCATCCGGCCGCCGGCATAGGCGGGCGCATCCGGCGCGTTGATCAACGTGTTGTAGACAATCGGCGCGCCGGACATGTGGGTGACGCCGTGCTCGGCGATCAGCGCGAAGATTTTGGTCGGATCGACTTTTCGCAGGCAGACGTTGATGCCGGCCGTGGCCGCAAGGGTCCAGGGGAAGCACCAGCCGTTGCAGTGGAACATCGGCAGTGTCCAGAGATAGACCGGATGCTGGCCGAGACCGGCGGCCAGGATATTCGAGACGGCGTTGAGGTAAGCGCCGCGGTGATGGGTCACCACGCCCTTCGGGTTGCCCGTCGTGCCCGAGGTGTAGCCGAGCGCAATGGCGTCCCATTCGTCCTGCGGCAGGATCGGGGCAAAGCCGGGATCGCCCGACGCCACCGCGGCCTCGTATTCGAGTTCGCCGATCCGGCTGCCGCCGGAGTAGGCGGCGTCATCGACGTCGATCACGACGGGCTTGCGCCCGGTCATCAGGCCGAGTGCCTCGGTGATCACGCCGGCAAATTCGGGATCGACGAGCAGCACCTTGGCGCCGCCATGGTCGAGCTGGAAGGAGAGGGACGCCGCGTCGAGCCGGATGTTCAGGGCATTCAGCACAGCGCCGGCCATCGGCACCGCGAAGTGAGCCTCGTTCATCGCCGGCAGGTTCGGCAGCATCGCCGCGACGGTGTCGCCGCGGCCGATGCCGCGCGCCGCCAGGAACGAGGCGAAGCGACGGCAACGCTCATAGGTCTGCGACCAGGTGAAGCTGCGGTCCTCATAGACGGTGCTGACATGGTCCGGGTAGACGGCCGCGCTGCGGGCGAGAAAGCTCAGCGGCGACAGCGGCACGAAGTTGGCGGGGTTCTGGTCCAGCCCGCTGCTGTAGTGACCCTGGTCAGCGATCATCTGATATTCTTTGCTGTTATTTCAATGGTTTATCGGCATATATGAATATGCCAAGGAGTTGCGAGAAAAGGCTTCCAAAAATTCCCAAAACGCAGAGTAAGCCACTGAATTTATTTAGTAGTTATAGAAACCCTATCGATATCCAAGGGAAGATCGCCACGATGATCAAGCCAACCAGCAGCGCCAGCAGATAACCGAGAATCGGCCTGATGCCTTCCGCCGGATCGACTCGCCCGATCGCGCAGGCGGCATAATAGCCGACGCCGAACGGCGGCGCGAACAG
>NZ_JAQGJD010000072.1 GCF_028290785.1 Tardiphaga sp.
CTTTCGGCGCGTCGCGCTTCCTGGCCTCGATGGAGCGCAATGCGGCGATGAAGGCCGGGCGCACGCCGCTCGATCCGCGTGCGCAGGACTTTCTGTCGTCGCATCCGGCGACGCCGGAGCGGGTCCAAAACGCGCAGGCCAATGCGCGGCAGTATTCGTCGCCGGAAGGCGGCGAGCGCGACCGCGAGACCTATCTCGCGGCGATCGACAACATCGTCTACGGCGAAGACCCCAGCGAAGGTTTCGTGCGCGGGCGACGCTTCCTGCATCCCAAACTCGGTTTCACCTTCCAGGCGCCCGAGGCCTTCACCCTCGACAACACCGCGCAGGCGGTGATCGGCGTACGCGAGGGCGGCAACCAGGCGATGCGCTTCGACGTGGTCCGCGTGCCGGCCGAGCAGACGCTGAGCGACTATCTCAATTCCGGCTGGATGGAGAATGTCGATAAGGCCTCCACGGAGGAAGTGACCATCAACGGATTCCCGGCGGCATCGGCCACTGCGCAGGGCGACCAGTGGCAGTTCAAGGTCTATGCGCTGCGCTTCGGCAGCGACGTCTACCGTTTCATCTTCGCCGCCAAGACGAAGAGCAACGAGAGCGAGCGCAACGCGCGCGACACCGTCGGCTCGTTCCGCCGCCTGACGCTGGCCGAAATCCAGGCGGCGCGACCGCTGCGCATCAAGGTGATCACGGTGCAGCCCGGCGACACCGTGGAATCGCTGTCGCACCGCATGAACGGCGTAGATCGTCCGCTGGAACGGTTTCGGATTCTGAACGGGCTCGATGCGCAGGCCACGGTGAAGGCGCGGGATCGCGTCAAGGTCGTGGTGGATTAACTCCGGTAGCCCGGATGACAATCCGGCGCCGGCCCATCCGCGTTGACGTGGGCGCCCGGATTGCGCCAGCGCGCCACGCTACGCGCGGCCCGCTGACTTCATCCGGCTACTCCTCACGCAGCAAAAAGCCCGGCGTTTCCGCCGGGCTTTTTCAATTCTTGAACCTGCGTGAGACTTACGCGGCTTCGTCCGCAACCGCGGCATCGTCGCCATCGGCGTCCGCATCGTCGGCGCCGGCTTCTGCACCGGCTTCGGCCTTGGCGCCGCGGCGCGGGCTCTTGGCGAGCTGGCCTTCGATTTCCTTGACCGCTTCGGTCTCGGTGACGTGCTGCACGACCGCGATTTCGCGCGACAGCCGATCGAGCGCGGCTTCATACAGCTGGCGTTCGCTGTAGGACTGCTCGGGCTGCGAGTCGGAGCGGAACAGATCTCGGACCACTTCGGCAATCGCAACGATGTCGCCGGAATTGATCTTGGCTTCGTATTCCTGGGCGCGGCGCGACCACATGGTACGCTTGATGCGGGCGCGGCCCTTCAGCGTCTCCAGCGCGCGCTTGACCAGCGCCGGCTCCGACAGCTTGCGCATGCCGACATTGGCGACCTTGGCGGTCGGCACCCGCAGCGTCATCTTGTCCTTCATGAAATTGATCACGAACAGCTCAAGCTTGGCGCCTGCAATTTCCTGCTCCTCGATGGCGAGGATCTGGCCGACGCCGTGCGCCGGATAGACCACGAACTCGCCGGTCTTGAAGCCCTGGCGCTGGGTCAGAACCTTCTTCGGCTCCTCCGCGCGCGGCGTGGCCACCGCCGGCTTCGCCGCAGCGACAGCGGGCTTGGCAGCCACCGGCTTGGTCGCGGGCTTCGCGACGGCCTTCACGGCCTCCTTCGGCGCCGTCTTGGGCAGCGCGTTCTTGGGCAGTGCACTCTTTTCAACGGGTTTGGCAGCGACCTTCGCGGCGGGCTTGGCGGCAGGTTTTGCAGTCTTGTTGGGCATTGCACTTCTTTTGCTTTTCGAGGACTTGGTATTTAAAGACTTGGCACTTGAAGCCTTGGGAGCCACGACCTTGGCAGCCGTTTTGGCGGGCCGGGTCACCTTGACAGAAACCCCGGCACGGCCTTTGGTTGCACTGCGGCTCGCCGCGGGCGCTTTCTTCGAAGCCTTCGAAGAAGCTTTCACGGTCTTGGAAACACTCTTTTTACGCGTTTTCTGTGACACTGCCTGCGCGCGGGAACTGCCACGCCCCTGTTTGATGATAACGGGGAACCCGACAGGGCCAATCGAGCGGCACCACAGGGTCCAGCTTCTTGAATGTGCCTATAATAGCACATTTCCCGCAAAAATCAATGATTTATGCCCCGCGCAGGCCCTTTTGGGGTGACTTGCAGGTCATAATCCAGGTCAGGGTAAATATGTCGCCGGTCGCATACCACCGGTCACAGGCTGCGCGCCTGTCTAGTCGCCGGTACCGGGCGCCGGCGAGAAGAACTTCTCGAACTTGCCTTCCATGCCGTCGAAATCCTTGGCGTCGGCCGGCGCGTCCTTCTTCTGGGTAATGTTCGGCCAGCTCTTGGCGTATTCGGTATTCACCTCGAGCCACTTCTCCAACCCGGCTTCGGTATCCGGCTTGATGGCATCGGCCGGGCATTCCGGTTCGCAGACGCCGCAATCGATGCATTCATCCGGATGGATGACGAGCATGTTGTCACCCTCGTAGAAGCAGTCCACGGGACAGACTTCCACACAGTCGGTGTACTTGCACTTGATGCACGCTTCTGTGACGACGTAGGTCATCCAAGGCTCCGGAAACTATCAATTTTCACAGTTTGCGTAGCGCACCCACCGGGCAGCCGCAAGGGATGCGGCGTGCATCCGGGCATACGTTTGCGACAGAGAGAATATCTTTGCCATGAATGGCTGCTCGCCGACCGGTTCAGCCCCGATGGCTATTCGTGCTGATGTTGCAAATCGGCGTAAAGCTCGCGCGCCGCCGAGGCATCGCCGCGCCGCTCGGCGAATCCGGTGATCTTCATCACCCGCACGGTGCGATCCAGCGCCACGGTCACCACATCGCCGATCTTGACGCCGTGGCCGGGGGACTTTTCGCGTTCGCCGTTGAGGCGGACGTGGCCGCCCTCGACCAGCGCAGCAGCGCTGGTACGGGCTTTCACCACCCGCGCATGCCACAGCCACTTGTCGAGACGCTGGCGTTCCAATCACCACCCATCATCGCGTCAGAAGGCGATCTTGCTTCCCTCGCCCCGTCTACGGGGAGAGGTGAAGTCTCTCTTAATCCTTGCGGCCGGCGAGCTGTTCCTTGAGGGCGGCCAGCTTGGCGAACGGCGAATTGGGATCGATCGGGCGGTCGCGCTCGCGTGGCGCGGCCGAGGTGGCGTAGGGCCGGGTGGCGCCGCCGCTGTTGCGGTCGCCGCGGTCCGGACGTCCGTCACGGCCACCCTTGTCGCGGTCGCCGCCCTTGAACTTGCCTTTGCCACGGTCGCCGAAGCTCTTGTCGCCCGGACCCTTGTCACCCGGCTTGCCGCCGAAGCGCTCGCGCGGCGGACGGCCCTTGTTGTCGTTGTCGCGCGGCCCGCGATTTGGCTGGCCTTCGGCGGGCGCACCGGCGTTGGCAACCGGCGCGTCGCTGCGCGGACGACGGAATTCGTTGTTGCCGCGGTCGCGGCGCCCCTGGTTCGGACGATCGCCGGTGCGCTCGCGCTTGGCACCGTCGGCAGGCGCTTCGCCTTCGGCGGGCTGGGCGGTGGCGGACGCATTCTGGTTGCGCTGGTGGCGGTTGCGATCATGGCGCGGCGGACGGCGTTCTTCCGCACGGCCACCGGGACGCCAGACTTCGACCAGTTCCGGCGCAGCGGCTTCGACGGGCGCAGCGGCGTCGGGGGCAGAGCCGGCGACGACAGCTTCGGCGGAAGTCTCGGCAGCGACGGGCTCGGTAACATCGGCGGAAGTCTCAACCGATGCCGCTTCTTCGGCAGGAGCTGCTTCGACGGGCGCCGCTTCAGCGACCGCGGTGGCCGGATTCGGCTGCAGCTCGACCACAGCGGCTTCGCTGGCCACGCTCGGCACCAGATCGACATCCGGCAGCAACGAGGCCGACGGCGAGGCGACCACCTCTTCGACGGCAGGCGCATCGTTGGTGGCGTCGGCGATTTCCTGGGTCTCGACGGCAACGGCAGGCTCTTCAGCCGTCGCTTCCGTGGTGACAACAGCGTCATCAGCAGGCGTGTCGGAGGAAGGCGCGTCAGAGGCAGACGCTTCCGACGCCACGGCCTCCGTCGAAACAGCTTCGATCGGCGTCGTCGCGGCCACCGGCTTCGGCGGCGCGGGCGGCAGCGGCGGACGCTTCTCCATGCGATAGCCGAGCGCGCGCAGGATCGAGGCAAAGTCCTCGCCGGCCGAACCGGTCAGCGAGGTCATCGCCTGCGTCACCACAAAGCTGCGGCCATCGAAGGCGCCGGCGGGCTTCTCGCCCGGCGAGGCTTCGCGCCACGACAGCGCAGGACGAATCAGATCGGCGAGACGCTCGAGAATATCGACGCGCACGGCGCGTTCGCCGCACTGGCGATAGCCGAGAATGCGATAGGCATCTCGGTCGAGCAGCTTGTCGACCGGGAACGAGGTGCGGCCGGAGCCGGCCAGATGCTGCGCGGTGGACAGCGCCGACATATCGACGTTGTCCTGCTTCTGCGCCCACAGCAGCAGCGCCAGCGCGCGCGCCGCGGGCTTCAAGAGCGCCGGGACATAGATGTGATAGGCGCCGAACCGCACGCCGTATTTGCGCAAGGTGGCGCGCGACGGCTGGTCGAGGTCCTTCATCTCGGTGGTGATCTTCTGCCGCTCCAGCACGCCGAGCGCCTCGGTGAGCTGGAAGGCGATGCCACGCGCGATGCCGGTGATGTCCTCGGCCTTGGTGAGGTCGAACAACGGACCCAGCAGCTTCTCGATATGGGTCTTCAGCCAGAGATCGAGCCGGGTCTGCACCGCCTCGCGCGGCGCGCCGGACAGGCGATCGTCGGAAATGATGCGAAGGCGGGGATGCAGGACGTCGTCGGCCGCGACCAGGCGCGCCACCGCGTCACCGGTCCAGCGCAGCGTGCCGTCGGAGGCGAGCACGAACTGATCGTCCGGCGCGTTGCCCAGCTTCTCGGCCCGGGCTTCGATTTCACCGGCGAGCGCCTTCAGCGCCGCGGCCTGCAAGGCCTTGGCATCGGAGCCAGCCTCGGCCGCATCGGGCGCAAAGGTGAAACCGTCCAGACGGCCAATCACATGGCCCTCTACGATCACTTCGCCAGTTTTACCAATTTCAGTATTCAACATCGTGTTTTCCCGCAGGCGGCGCATCAATACACTGGTACGGCGATCAACGAAACGCTCCGTTAGCCGTTCGTGCAGTGCATCTGACAGTTTATTTTCCAATTCGCGAGATATTTGCTGCCAATGATCGGGATCGGCGAGCCAATCCGGACGATTTGCCACAAAGGTCCAGGTCCGAATCTGCGCGATTCGCCCCGATAACGTGTCGATATCACCATCGGTTCGATCCGCTTGCGCGATTTGCGAGCCGAACCACGCATCGGGAATCCGACCGCGCTTCATCAGGAAGCCGTAGATCGTCACCACCAGCTCGGCATGTGCTGCCGGAGCAATGCGGCGATAATCCGGGATCTGGCAGGCATCCCACAGTTTTTCGACGGCCACCTTGCCCTGCGCCCACTCCTTCACGTCGGGATCGCGCGCGGCATGATCCAGCACACGCAGATCTTCGGCAATCGGCGCACGGGTCAGCGCGTCGTGGTTCGGCGTCACCGCCAGCGACACCTGCAAGGCGGCGACGGAAGAAAAATCAAGCTTCGAATTACGCCATTGCAGCACTTTGACGCTGTCGAAGGTGTGATTCTGCAGCGCGTTGACCAGTTCGGGCTCAAATGGCGCGCAGCGACCGGTGGTGCCGAAGGTGCCGTCCCGCGTCGCGCGGCCGGCGCGGCCGGCGATCTGCGAGAATTCCGACGGATTCAAGCGGCGGAATTGGTAGCCGTCGTATTTGCGATCGCTGGCGAAGGCGACGTGATCGACGTCGAGGTTGAGGCCCATGCCGACGGCGTCGGTGGCGACGAGGTAATCGACATCGCCGGACTGAAACAGATCGACCTGCGCGTTGCGGGTGCGCGGGCTCAGCGAGCCCAGCACCACCGCAGCACCACCATGCTGGCGCTTGATCAGCTCGGCGATGGCGTAGACTTCATCCGCCGAGAACGCGACGATCGCTGTCCTGCGCGGCTGCCGCGTGATCTTGCGATCGCCGGCGAATTCCAGATGCGAGAGCCGCGGGCGCGTCACGATGCTGGCGCCGGGCAACAGCCGCTCGATGATCGGCCGCATCGTCGCGGCCCCTAATAATAGCGTTTCATCGCGGCCGCGGCGATTCAGGATGCGGTCGGTGAAGACATGGCCGCGCTCGAGATCGGCGGCGATCTGGATTTCATCCACCGCGAGAAACGACACGTCGATGTCGCGCGGCATCGCTTCCACGGTGGAAACCCAGTAGCGCGGCTTCGGCGGCTTGATCTTCTCTTCGCCGGTGATCAGCGCAACGGCGTCGGGACCGACGCGGGCGACGATCTTGTTGTAGACCTCGCGCGCCAGAAGCCGCAGCGGCAGGCCGATGATGCCCGACGAATGCGCCAGCATGCGCTCGATGGCGAGGTGGGTCTTGCCAGTGTTGGTCGGGCCGAGCACCGCGGTGACGCCGGCGCCGGGGGCCCGACCGTTTGGCGGGAGAGAAGAAAAGGCCATGTTTTTCAGGTATTTCCGCGTCGCCGGCTTTTCAAGCTCTGTGTCATATTGCAACGCCGGAAAGCGCGCGGCTTAAGCTTTGGAACGGGGCCGGAACGAAACCGGCCCGAATCGGTGACTCCGCACCAGCCGCCGGGGTTCTCCCCAACATCCAGCGTTTGGTGCGTCGAAATCTCACTAGATCAAGTTTGCGTGGCGCCAACAAGGCCCGATAAGGTCTTGAAAACATTAATGACGCGGGGACTCCGAAGCGGGTTGGAGTCAAGCGCCAAATGGCCGGTTCCCGCTGCCGCATTTTGGCCGCAAGAATTGAAAACGTCGTGCGGGAATGGCGCGGTGAAATCGCCGCGCGCTCGTTCGTTTCCGGGAGCCGGGATCCAGCTTTTTAGGCAACCGGGACCCCGGATCTGCAGCGCACCACGCGGCAAGTGCCGCGCGCTGCGCAGCGTCCGGGGAACGAGGCCGCCGTTCTCCTAATTCGTCTTCGCCGCGGTGCGCGGCGGCGCGGCTGTGGTGACGAACTCGACGGCTTCCAGCGCGGCGCTGCCGAGCGGGGTCGGCACGGTGATCTTGTAGGGCACCAGCACGCGGGTGCCGGCGATCGGCGCGAACCAGACTTCGATGTTGCGCTGGGCGGCGAGATATTTGATCGCGGCACGGTCCGGGATGTAACCGGCGATCGGCGTGAAGTAGAGCGCGCAGACCACGACGGGGCCGTGATAGCCCTTCTCGGCCTTCACGGTTTCCATGCGCTTGTAGTCGAGCTTGATGTCGTAGCGCATCCGGCCGTCGAACACCGCGGTGCCGGTGCGGCAGGAATCGGCGGCCAGCACCTCGCCGCTGCCGGGCACGCGCAGCAGCGAGCCGGTCATCGGGTCCAGCACATTGCGGCGGTGCGCGTCGGTGACCGGGATGCGTTCGGGATCGACCGGCGGCTCCGGATCGATGGAGAATTCCTTGATGTAACCGGAGGTCACCACCATGCGGATGGTCTCCGACTTCTTCGCCGAGGTGGTGGTGGCGGTATAGGCCGAGGGCACCAGCGCGCCCGCGACGACGCGGCCGTTGGAGGCGCCGCTGCCGGAGCCGCCGGCAAACGCCTTCAAGAGCCCGGAGGTGCCGCCCTGCGCGGAGGCCGTATAGGCATCCTCGCCGATCTCGATCGACCAGCCGCCCTTGCCGACCGGAATGCCGGCCAGGCTGGCTTCATACTTGGCTTCGAGCTTGCCCTGCGCCTGCGCCGGCGCGGCCGACAGCGCGGCCAGGCCCACAAGGCCGAGCGCGGCGAGGGCCCGGCGCACCAGGCGCCGCGGCGGAAACAAAGCAGGAGGGCGAAGCGTCACGCAATAATCCTTGGATATCCCCGGCGACATCCGCGCCGCGGGCACGCGCCCGCCCGGAAAATCGCCGGCGACCGGCGCGCCGGATGGGAACCGGCCGGTGTCGCGATATTTCCGGCCCGATTGCGCCGATTATATGGTTGAACCCGCAGCCGAAACCAAGCTAAACGCGAGGCCTGCCGCGGATCGCCACGCGTTTTCGACGCGGGTAATCGCGACGGATATCTTGACCTTGGCGGCCAAGCCCCCTATAGGTCCGCGGTTCCTGAAACACGGACCCAATTTACAACCCCTGCCTGGCACATGGCTGGCGCGGGGATGACAGAGGATTTTCGCCATGTCCCGGCGCTGCGAACTGACACTCAAGGGCCCCCAGGTGGGCCACAAGGTGAGCCACTCGAACCACAAGACCAAGCGCCGGTTTCTGCCGAACCTGGTCAACGTGACCTTCCTGTCGGACGCGCTCGGCCGCGGCGTGCGGATGCGCGTCTGCACCAACGCCGTCAAGTCGGTCGATCACCGCGGCGGCTTCGATGCCTACCTGATCAAGGCCAAGGAGAGCGAACTCTCCCAGAAGGCCGTGCTGCTGAAGCGCGCCATCGAGAAGAAGACCCCGGCCGCGGAAGCCGCCCCGGTCAGCGTCGCGGAAGCGCCGGCAGCGTAAGGGTTTTAGCTATCGCTGCGGCGATAGCGGATTGAGAATTTGAGAACGGCCGGATCGCAAGATCCGGCCGTTCTTGCGTTGGGGGACCCCAAAATGGCAGCTATTTGAACCGCAACCAAGAATCGCGGAGAGTACGGAAAACAACTAAACATAAACTCAGAGTCATGGAGCTTTGATGCGATTCTTCGCCGATGGCCCAAACATACCAGATGAACTTCTCGAAAGTCGCGACGACGGAAATGTCGTTTTCTTTTGTGGAGCAGGTATTTCGCTTTCGGCTGGTCTGCCCAGCTTTATCGATCTTGCCGATCAAGTGGTGGAGGAACTCGGGGCGCCACCCGATGCCAAAGTTCGGAAGACACTGGCTCGTGCCAAAGAGGAGCCAGATGGGGCAGTTTCCTTAGATCAGATCTTTAGCATGTTGGAGCAAGAATACAGGCAGTCCCAAGTCAACGTAATAGTTCACAAGCTGCTCGAGACGTCACCGTCAGCAAAGACTGATCAGCATTCCATAGTCTTGCGTCTTTCCATTAATGCTTCCCGTCAGCCGCAAATCGTTACGACCAACTTCGACTTGCTGTTCGAACGGGCACAAAATGGATTGCAAAAGCACATTTCGCCTGCACTTCCAGATATTTCAAGCGGGCAGCCGCTAACGGGACTGGTCTATTTGCACGGGCGATTGAACGCTCAAGAATCGCGAGAGGGAGTTCCGCAACAACTTATTCTTAGTAGCTCCGATTTCGGCCGAGCCTATTTAGCTGATGCGTGGGCGACGCGCTTTGTCCGAGATCTGTTGAAGAACTACGTAATCGTACTGCTTGGTTATTCGGCCAACGACCCGCCAATCCGCTATCTGTTGGAGGGACTACATGCGAAGGCTGACGTCAGTTCGAAACGAATCTTCGCATTCGATCAAGGAACAGAGACAGAAGTCGCGGATCGCTGGCGCGATCGCGGAGTAATCCCTCTTGCCTACCCCAGGTCAGACGCTAAGCATTCTGCACTTTGGAAATCCTTGAATGCATGGGCTTATCGTGCCGATGATCCCGAAAAGTGGCGCAATTCCATTGTAGCATTAGCTTCGAGTAACCCACGGAAGCTCACTCCTCATGAACGAGGACAGGTCTCCTCTATAGTTCGCACAACCGTGGGCGCAAAATTGTTTTCAGACGCCGCTGAAGCCCCACCCGCGGAATGGATCTGTGTTTTCGATCACAATGCACGTTACGGAGAGCCAAGAGAAGCGACAAGATACGGAGTTGGGATAGATCCGTTATTTTCGTATGGCCTAGATGACGACCCTCCACGAGAGCAAAAACCAAAAGCCGCGAGCACCCACCTCGGAATAGACGTGTTGTCTACGTCACCCTTCGACGAACGTCGCGATGAATACAATAGGCTCGCCGGCGTAAGCGACCGCGCTGCGAACCCCATTTCTCCCAGGCTATTTTATATAAGCCGCTGGCTTGGAAAGGTACTTCAACAGCCTGCTGCCTTATGGTGGGCGGCAGGTTATCATTCCTTGCACAACAGGTTGGTAGACCAACTAGAGTGGCGTCTCGATCAAGATAACTCGTCGATAGACCCTGAACTAGGTCGCGTTTGGCGGTTGCTTTTACATAAGTTCTCAAATGGATTCGAGCGACAAAACCAGCAATATCGTGTGATTTCGAAGATCAAGCGC
>NZ_JAQGJD010000128.1 GCF_028290785.1 Tardiphaga sp.
GTCGTCATCGCCGGCATCAATCGCGACGAATTGTCCGCTCTGGTGATCCTCGATCTCGACGGCTGCCGGCTGATCAATCCGACGCTGCCGGTCGGCGATCTCGCCGCCGCGGCGGCCGATCCGTTGATCCGTGCGGCCATGCAGGAGCGGCTTGCCCGCTTCATGGCCGGCGCCACCGGTTCATCGACGCGGATCGCCCGCGCGGTGCTGCTCGATACGCCATTGTCCATCGACCGCGGCGAAGTCACCGACAAGGGCTCGGTCAACCAGCGGGCGGTGCTGGAGCATCGCGCCGCGCTGATCGAGGCGATCTATGCGGGCACGGCCAGCGTCGTTTCGGCCTGAGGGGAGCCGCTGACTTTGGCGGTATCCTGATCTAAAGAAGGGGCTGATCCGGCGCCCGATTTTGCCTAAGACCAAGACGACAAACGACCAAGTCCATAAAAACAACACCTCAGGGAGACACCAATGACCAAGCTAAGTTTGGCGATTGCGGCTGTCGCTGCCTCGCTGGCCCTTGCCGCAACGGCGCGGGCACAGACCCCCGACATCACCATCGGTATCACTACCTCCACCACCGGCCCCGCCGCGGCGCTGGGCATTCCCGAACGCAACGCGCTCGAATTCGTGCCCAAGGTCATCGACGGCGTGCCGCTCAAGGTGATCGTGCTCGACGACGGCGGCGACCCGACCACGGCGACCACCAATGCGCGCCGTTTCGTCACCGAGTCCAAGGCCGACATCCTCATGGGCTCGGCCGTAACGCCAACCAGTATTGCGGTGTCGAATGTGGCCAACGAGGCCGGCATTCCGCATTTCGCGTTGTCGCCGCTGCCGATCACGCCGGAACGAGCCAAGTGGTCGGTGGCGATGCCGCAGCCAGTGCCGATCGTCGGCAAGGTGCTGTACGACCATATGAAATCCAAGGGCGTCAAGACCATCGGCTATATCGGCTATTCCGACAGCTACGGCGACCTGTGGTTCGGCGACCTGAAGAACCAGGCTGTGCCGATGGGCATCAACATTGTCGCGGAAGAACGCTTCGCACGGCCTGATACGTCGGTGACCGGCCAGGTGCTCAAGCTGCTCGCCGCCAATCCCGATGCCATCCTGGTAGGCGCCTCCGGAACGGCCGCGGCGCTGCCGCAGACCGAACTGCGCGACAAGGGCTACAAAGGCCTGATCTACCAGACCCATGGCGCCGCCTCGATGGACTTCATCCGCATTGCCGGCAAGGCCGCAGAAGGCGTGCTGATGGCGTCCGGTCCGGTGATGGATCCGGAAGACCAGCCCGACAGTGCGCTGACCAAGAAGCCCGGTCTGACGCTCAACGCCGCCTATGAGGCCAAGTACGGCCCCAACAGCCGCAGCCAGTTCGCCGGCCATTCCTATGACGCCTTCGAGATCCTCAAGCGCATCATCCCGGTGGCACTGAAAACCGCAAAACCCGGCACGCCGGAATTCCGTGAAGCGATCCGCCAGGCGTTGCTCACCGAGAAGGAAATGGCCGCCAGCCAGGGCGTCTACAACTTCACCGAAAAAGATCGCTACGGCCTCGACGACCGCTCGCGCATCCTGCTGACCGTGAAGGACGGCAAATACATGATGGCCAAGTAGAGTCCGTCGTTCCGGGCCGCCGGGCGACAGCCGGAGCGGACCCGGAACCTCGAACTGGCGCACACCATCTCCGTATTCGGGTTCGCGGTGGGCTGCCGCCCGCGCCCCTGGAATGACAGCCGGTCGCAGATGCAGTAAAAGGGCCGGCCCTCGCCAGAGGGCCGGCTTTTTGATGCCGCGCGCATCGCGCGCAGGCACGACCGGCGCGGACCCATCCAAGAGAAAGAAACCATATGCCCAAACTTCACCTGGCCATGGCGGCCGTCGTCGCCTCGCTGGCGCTTGCCGCGCCGGCGCGCGCGCAGACCGCCGAGATCACCATCGGCCTCAGCCTCTCCGCCACCGGGCCTGCCGCGGCGCTGGGCGTGCCGGAGCGCAACGCGCTGGAATTCGTGCCGAAGGAAATCGGCGGCGTGCCCTTGAAGCTGATCGTGCTCGACGACGGCGGCGACCCGGCCGCCGCCACCACCAATGCGCGCCGCTTCGTCACCGAGTCGAAGGCCGACGTGATGATCGGCTCGTCGATCGTGCCGTCATCGGTGGCGATGTCCACCGTGGCCAACGAGGCTGGCATTCCGCATTTCAGCCTGGCGCCGATGCCCTTCACCCCGGCGCGTGAAAAGTGGTCGGTGGACATGCCGCAGCCGGTCGCGATCGTCGGCCGGGTCATGTACGACCACATGAAGGCCAAGGGCGTGAAGACGCTCGGCTACATCGGCTATTCGGATTCCTACGGCGACCTGTGGTTCAACGACCTCAAGGAGCAGACCGGGCCGATGGGCATGAAGATCGTCGATGACGAACGCTTCGCCCGGCCCGACACCTCGATCACCGGCCAGGCGCTGAAGCTGGTGGCCGCCAATCCCGATGCGATCCTGATTGGCGCGGCCGGTGCAGGCGCCGGCATGCCGCAATCGGAATTGCGCGATCGGGGTTACAAGGGCCTGATCTACCAGACCCATGGCGCCGCCTCGATGGACTTCATCCGCATCGCCGGCGCTTCCGCCGAGGGCGTGCTGATGGCCTCCGGCCCGGTGATGAACCCCGAAGGCCAGCCCGACGGCGCGCTGACCAAGCAGCCCGGCCTGACGCTGAACGCCGCCTACGAAGCCAAATACGGCGCCAGCAGCCGCAACCAGTTCGCCGGCCACGCTTATGATGCGTTCGAGATCCTCAAGCGCGTCATCCCGGTGGCGCTGAAAGCGGCGAAACCCGGCACGCCGGAATTCCGCGAAGCGATCCGCCAGGCGTTGCTGTCCGAGAAGGAAATCGCCGCGACGCAGGGTGTCTATAATTTCACCGACAAAGACCGCAACGGCGTCGATGACCGCTCGCGGATCTTGCTGACGGTGAAGGGCGGCAAGTACGTTCCGGCAGAGTGAATCTAAAAGCGCAGGCGCTCTTATCCCTCCCCCGGCGCAGCGAAGCTGCGCGGTGGGGAGGGTGGCGCGTTGGAGAGCGCAGCGAACCAACGTGACGGGTGGGGGTGCGACACGGGATGCTGCGCATGTTGCACTACCCCCACCCGACCGGCCTGACGGCCGGCCACCCTCCCCAATCTAAGACGCGGGGGAGGGAAAAGCGCGCACCGGCGTCTATCAAATCCCGCTCGCACCCTCGTGCTGGAATCCCAGATAGCTCGCCACCACGCGGGCATTGCTCGCAATGTCGCTTGCCGCGCCGTCGAGGATGAACTCGCCCAGCTCCATCACATAAGCGCGGTCGGCGATCTTCAGTGCGGCCTGGGCGTTCTGTTCCACCAGCAGCACCGAGACGCCCGCGGCCTTCAGCTCGCCGACGATACGAAAGATGTCGGCGACGATGATCGGCGCGAGGCCGAGGCTCGGCTCGTCCAGCATCAGCAGTTTCGGCGCGCCCATCAGCGCGCGGCCCATCGCCAGCATCTGCTGCTCGCCGCCGGATAGCGTACCGGCGAGCTGCTTGCGGCGTTCCTTGAGACGCGGAAACAGCGTGTAGACGCGCTCGAACGAGCGTGCCGCGGTGGCCTTGTCGATCCGGAAGGCGCCGAGCTGCAGATTGTCCTCGACGTTCATGGTGCTGAACAATTCGCGATGCTCCGGCACCAGGCAGAGGCCGGCGGCGACGCGATCCTCGATATCGAGACGCGACACTTCGCGGCCTTCGAAACGCACGCCGCCCTTCAGCGGCAGGATGCCCATCACGGCATTGAGCAGCGTGGTCTTGCCGGCGCCATTGGCGCCGATGATGGTGACGATCTCGTTGTCGCGGACCTCGAGATTGACGGCGCGAACGGCTTCGACCTTGCCATAGGCGACATGGGCGTCGGTGACGGAGAGCAGGGTCATGCGACGGCTCCGAGATAGGCCTTGATCACGTCGGCGTTGCTCTTGATCGCGGCGGGCGTGCCCTCGGCGATCTTGGTGCCGAAATCCAGCACGACGATGCGGTCGGCGAGGTCCATGACGAACCCCATGTCGTGCTCGACCAGGAGCACCGACATGCCGCCGTCGCGCAATTGTCGGAGAAGCGCGGCAAGCTGCTGCTTCTCCATGTGGCGCAGGCCGGCCGCGGGTTCGTCGAGCAGCAGCAGCATCGGATCGACGCACAGCGCACGCGCGATCTCGACGATGCGCTGCTGGCCGAGCGAGAGGCTGCCGGCCAGTTGATCGATCTGCTCGCCGAGCCCGACGCGTTCGATCTGCCGTGCGGCTTCCGCGAGCAGCTTGGCTTCGTCGGCGCGGTCGAGCCGCAGCATGCTGCGGATGGCGCCGGCGTGGCCGCGCAGATGCGCGCCGAGCGCGACGTTCTCCAGCACGGTCATGTCCGGCACCAGCTTGACGTGCTGGAAGGTGCGGGCGATGCCGAGCTTCACGACTTGCTGCGGCGGCGCGTTGTCGACGCTCTTGCCGCGCACCGAAATCTTGCCGGATGTCGCCGACAATACGCCGGTGATCAGGTTGAAGGTGGTGCTCTTGCCGGCGCCGTTGGGGCCGATCAGCGCCACGATCTCGCGGGCCTGGACATCGAACGAGACGTCGTTGACGGCGATCACGCCGCCGAACTGTTTGCGGGCCTTGTCCACATGCAGCAAGACGCCGGAGTCCGGGTGCGTCGGCGCGCGGGGCGGCAATGGCTCCGCCGCATCCGGCCGCTTGCGCTTGCGCTCGAACGGCAGCACCGAGACCAGCCACGGCCACATGCCGGTGGGCGCCAGTTGCAGCAGCGCGACCAGCAAAATACCGAACACGACGGTCTCGAGCTGGCCGCCGCCGCCGCCGAAGATCAGCGGCAGGTAGCTTTGCAGCACTTCCTTGAGGATCACCACGAGGGCCGCGCCGAGCACGCCGCCCCAGACATAGCCGGCGCCGCCGACCACCGCGATGAACAGATATTCGATGCCAGCCTGCGGTCCGAACGGCGTCGGGTTCGCCGCGCGCTGGAAATGCGCATAGAGCCAGCCGGACAGGCCGGCGAGCACGGCGGCATAGATGAACACGAGCAGTTTGGCGCGCGCGGTCTGCACGCCAAAAGCTTCGGCGGCGACGTGGCCGCGGCGCAGCGCGCGGATGGCGCGACCGGTGCGGGAGTCCAGCAGGTTCATGGTGAGCAGCGCGCAGACGATCACCGCGATCCAGATCGCGTAATAGATCGTGCCGGGATCGAGCATCTTCAGCGTGCCGATCGATAGCGGCGGAATGCCGGAGATGCCGTCGTTACGCCCGAGGAATTCCAGCTTGCTGAACAGGTAGAACAGGCTGATGCCCCAGGCGATGGTGCCGAGCGGCAGGTAGTGTCCGGAGAGCCGCACGGTAATCAGGCCGAGAAATACCGCCGCGCCGCCGCTGACCAGCAGCGACAGCGGCAACGTAAGCCATGGCGACAGGCCATGCGCGGTGGTCAGATAAGCGGTGGTGTAGGCGCCGAAGCCGCAGAACGCGGCCTGGCCGAACGAGGTGAGGCCGCCGACGCCGGTCAGGATCACCAGCCCCATCGCCACCAAAGCGGCGAGGCCGATATTGTCGAGCAGCACGATCCAGAACGGCGGCATGCCGGGGATGAACGGGATTGCCGCCATCACGAGCGCGAACAGGAAGATGGGAAGGAGACGCCGGTTCATGCGCTCAATCCTTCTCTTCTTCGACCGCGGGCGCGGCCAGCGAGCGCAGCACCAGAACGGGCAGGATCAGCGTGAAGACGATGACCTCCTTGTAGTTGCTGGCATAGAACGACGAGAACGCCTCGACGATCCCGACGACGAGCGCTGCCACGGCGGTGAGCGGATAGCTGACGAGGCCGCCGATGATGGCGGCGATAAAGCCTTTCAGGCCGATCAGGAATCCGGTGTCGTAATACAGGGTGGTGATGGGCACGATCAGGATGCCGGAGATGGCGCCGATCACCGACGCGAGCAGGAACGCGATCTGGCCTGAGAGCGAGGTGCGGATGCCGACGAGACGTGCGCCGAGCCGGTTGACGGCGGTGGCACGCAGCGCCTTGCCGTACAGCGTGAAGCCGAAGAACAGCCAGAGGCCTATGATCAGCGCGATGGTGATGCCGTAGACCGCGAGGCTCTGGCCGGTGAAGCGCAATGCGCCGATGGTGAGCGCGGCGTTGGAGACCGGCGGGCCGCGCTGGCCCTCGGCGCCGAAGAACACCAGGCCAAAACCCTGCAGCGCCAGATGGCAGCCCACCGAGGCGATTAGCAGCACCAGCACAGAGGTGTGGGCGATCGGCTGGAAGGCGATGCGATACAGATAGAGCCCGATCGCCGCGACAATCAGCAGCGACAGTGCGATGTTCGCGGCGACGTTCGCAGGCCGTCCGGCGAGCGCCAGCAACACGCCCCACAATAGCAGCGGAAACAGCACGTTCACCGCCAGCGCGCGTAGCACCAGCTTGGTATGCAGCGATTTCCTGGAGGTGAAGATGTCGAAGCCGAAGGCCACCACGCCCATCGCCATCGCGAGGCGGATCGTGCCCGGCACCTGGCCGGCCGAAAGGCTGGCATAGGTCAGGGCGCCAAAGGTGATGAATTCGCCTTGCGGTATCAGGATAACGCGCGTGACCGCGAACACTAGCACCAGCGCGAGGCCAAGCAGCGCGTAGATCGCGCCATTGGTTATGCCGTCCTGTAACAGGAACAGCAAAATCGTCGTGTTCAAGGCCGAGCGCTCCCCCAAAATATCGTGTGCCGCGGATACCACAGCCACCCGACAATCAACAACGGCGGTTGAATCCCGCCCCTTATTTGATATGTTTCATAACGATTATCAAACATAACTTCAAGGCCCGCCGAATTCGACCGGGTGCCTCCATCAACCTGCCGATATCTCGGAAAGCGAGCGATGACTGTTTCGAAGATGTCCGACATCGACCCGACCGTCCATGTGCCATCGGTCGAACCCCCGCTGGAATCGACCGCGTTGCAGATGGGCGGATTGTCCGAACTGCTGGGCTATTCCCTGAAACGCGCCCAGCTCAAGGTGTTCGAGGACTTCTTGCGCTGCATGGCGCCGCTGCAGCTGACTCCGGCGCAGTTCTCGGTGCTGCTGTTGCTCGACAACAACCCGGGCCGCAATCAGACCGAAATCGCCCATACGCTTGGCATCCTGCGGCCGAACTTCGTGGCGATGCTCGATGTGCTGGAAGGCCGCGACCTGCTGACGCGGATGCGCTCGCCCAGCGACCGCCGCTCCCATGTCCTGATGCTCACCGAGAAGGGCCGGGCAATCCTGGCCCGCGCCAAGAAGCTGGTCGCGACCAAGCACGAGGCCCGGCTAATCGAGCTGCTGGGGCCAACGCACCACGCCGCCTTGCTCGCCATGCTGGCGACCATCGCGACGGAGTTTTAGGCGGGGACAGCGCCCTTTCGTCCCTTGCCCCGCCCGGCAAAGCGAAGCTTCGCAAGGCGGGGAGAGGTGAAGGTCCAGCTATTCCCGCTCCACCAGAATCACCCTGACATCGTTCACGTTGGTCAGCGTCGGGCCGCTGTGCAGCAGGTCGCCGGTGGCGGTGAGGAACGCGGTGGCGTCGTTATTTTTCAAATAGGCCGCGGGGTCGAGCCCTTGCGTGCGCATCGCGGCAAAGGTGCTGCCGTCGATCAGCGCACCGGCCGGATCGTCAGCGGAGCCGGCGCCGCCGTCGGCGCCATCGGTATCGCCGGCCAGCGCCGCGATGCCCGTCATATCCTTCAGCAGGTCGGCCAGCGCCAGCGCATATTCCTGGTTCGGGCCGCCGCGGCCGTTGCCGGTCACCGTCACCGTCAATTCTCCGCCAGAGAAGATCGCCAGCTTCTTGCCGCCGGCGCGGGCCTGCAATGCCAGCCTTGCGTGGCCGGCGGCGACGTCGCGCGCTTCGCCCTCGAGATCGGCGCCGAGGTCGAGGATTTCATAGCCGGCGTCGGCCGCCACGTTGATAGCGGCGTCGAGCGACTCGCGGGGACGCGCGATCATCTGGTAGCGGGCGCGCGCGAAGGCGGGGTCATTCGGCTTGACGCTCTCGTTGGCCGGGTCGTTCAGTGCCGCACCCACCGCGTCGTCGACGGTGAGTTTGTATTTCGCGACGATCGCGCGGGCGTCCGCCAGCGTTGTCGTATCCGGCACCGTCGGCCCCGACGCGATCACCGCGGGATCGTCATGGGGCACGTCGGAAATCGCCAGCGTCAGGATCTCGGCGCGCTGGCCGGCGCGGGCGAGGCGGCCGCCCTTGATGCGCGACAGATGTTTGCGCACCGTGTTGATCTCGCCGATCGCGGCGCCCGAACGCAGCAGCGCGCGCGTCACCTGCTGTTTCTGGAGGAAGCTGATGCCAGCGACCGGTGCGATCCAGTTGGCCGAGCCGCCGCCCGATAGCAACACCAGCAGCAGGTCGTCCGCCGTGGCGGTCCGGGCCAGTTGCAGGCTGTCGTCGGCGCCCTTGAGGCCGGCTTCGTCGGGGACGGGATGGCCGGCCTCGATCACCCGGATGCGCCGCGTCGGCACGCCATGGCCATGCCGCGTGGTGGCGATGCCGGTGAGGCGCGACGGCTCCATCTCGAGCGCGTCGAGATAGTGTTTCTCCGCCGCGGCGGCCATCGCCGCAGCGGCCTTGCCGGCGGCCAGGCAGATGATGCGGCCCCGCGGTGGTGGCGGAAGATGGGCGCCGAGAATGACGTCAGGGTGCGCCGCAGCAACAGCGGCATCGAAGATCGCACGGAGCAAAGGGCGTTTGTCGGTCATGGCGCGATGTTATGGCGATCCCTGAGCAGGACGGCAAGATGGCAGCCGCTCCTTCCTCTCTTCCGCGCGAAGCGAAGCTTGGGGCGGAAGCGAGGGGAAAATGGCGCTACCGCTCGCCACCGCCGAGCTCCCCGGTGATCACTTCGCCGAACAGTTTCCAGTTCTCCCCTTCGAAACGCATCAGCTGCATCTGCTCGATGGGCGAGAAGTCGGTCGGCGATGTATTGACCTTGACGCCCGGCAGCAGGGTGGATTGCTGGATATCCTTGAGGTTCGCGGCCTGCTTCATGATGTTCTCGCGGGTGAGGTTGTCGCCGCATTGTTTCAGCAGGATCGTCATGGTCTCGGCAATGTTGTAGCCGGACATCAGCGAACTGTCGGCCGGATTGGCGTCGGGAATGTATTTGGCAAGAAACTCCTTATAGGCCTTCATGCCGGGATCGTCCTTCCACTGCGGGTCGGTGGCGTCCTTGGAGTAATGCGCCGACAGCAGGCCCTGCGCGTTCTCGAAGCCCGCCGGACGCAGCACCTGACCGATCGAGACGCTGACGCCCGGCACGATCATGGTCGGCTTCCAGCCGAGCTCGGCGATCTTCTTGATCGATTGTGCGGCGAACTTCGGCGTCGCAAAGATAATCACGATGTCAGGATTGATCGACTTCATCTTGACGATGTGGGAATCCACGGTGGGCTCGGTGAGCTCGTAGCTCTCTTCGATCGCGATAGATGCCGCCTTGTCGCCGAGGCCGTCCTTGACGCCCTTCAAATAGTCCTTGCCGAAGTCGTCGTTCTGGTAGAGCACGCCGATCCTGGCGCCGGGTTTTTCCTTCAGCAAATACTTGGCATAGATGCGGCCTTCGCTCTGGTAGCTGGGCAGCCAGCCCATGGTCCAGGGGAAGTTCTTCGGGTCGGCCCACTTGGTGGCGCCGGTGGCGAGGAACAGCTGCGGCACCTTCTTGGTGTTCAGATATTTATGAATCGCGGTGTTCGACGGCGTGCCGAGCGCCGAGAACATCAGCAGCACTTCATCGGACTCCACTAGTTTGCGGGTCTGCTCTACGGCCTTCGGTGGGCTGTAAGCGTCGTCGTAGCTGATATAATTGATCTTGCGGCCGTTGATGCCGCCCTGGTCGTTGATCATCTTGAAATAGGCGGCTTGCGCCCGGCCGACGGCGCCGTAGGCGGAAGCGGGGCCGCTATAGGGCACGATGTTGCCGAGCTTGATCTCGGTATCGGTGGCGCCGGTGTCGTATTTCTTCTGCGCCAGCGCATCGCCGCAACTGGCAGCGAGCGCGATGACAGCGGAAATCGACAGAAGCCGGAGGTGAGAGGCTGACATTCGAAATTCCTTCCCTTGTTTCAAGGCTTTTTGTTCTTGGTCGGGCGGCGCTTTGCACCTGCTAAACAGCGATATCGCGTTTGCCCAACGGCCTCAATGAAAAAGCCCTCCGCCTTTCGTGGGCGGAGGGCCCATTCGTTCCATTATTTCCGCTGATGGAATGATGGCGCGCCGTGCGGCCTCAGTTGGTATTGGGCTCAACGGCGATGATGTCGCCGAACAGGTCCCACGTCTCGCCCTTGAAGCGCATCATCCGTAATTGCTTGATTGGCGCGTAGTCGGTCGCCGAGGTCGATATCTGGATGCCCGGCAGCAGCGTGTCGGGCGTGAAGTCCTTCAGGCTGGTCGCCTGCTTCATGACATTGGCGCGCGTGAGGTCATCGCCGCACATCTCCAGCACCTTGACCATGGTCTGCGCCACGCCGTAGCCGTAGATCAGGCTGTTGTCGGAACGATCGACGCCGGGCATGTACTTGTCGAGGAACGTCGACCATTTCTTCATGCCCTCGTCATTCTTCCACTGCGCGTCGGCGCCATCCTTGCGGTAATCTGCGGACAGCACGCCCTGCGCGGCGGCAAAGCCAGCCGGTTGCATCACCGCCCCGACGGAAACGCTGACGTTGGTGACGAACTGCAGCGGCTTCCAGCCGAGCTCGGCGATCTTCTTGATGGTCTGCGCGGCGAATTTCGGCGTGACGAAACTCACCACCACGTCGGGGTTCTGCGACTTCATTTTCACGATGTGCGAGTCGATGGTCGGCTCGGAAACCTCGTAGCTCTCTTCGGTGACGATCATCGATGCCTTGTCGCCAAAACCTTCCCGGAAGCCCTTCTGATAGTCCTTGCCGAAGTCGTCGTTCTGGTACAGCACGGCGATTCTGGCGTCGGGCTTCTCCTTCATCAGGTATTTGGCATAGATCTTCGCTTCGACCTGGTAGCTGGGCTGCCAGCCCATGGTCCAGGGGAAGTTTTTCGGATCGTTCCACTTGCTGGCGCCGGTGGCGACGAACAATTGCGGGATCTTCTTGCCGTTGAGGTATTTCTGGAACGCGGTGTTCGACGGCGTGCCCAGCGAATTGAACACGAACAGAACTTCGTCGCTTTCCACCAGCTTGCGGACTTGCTCCACCGCCTTCGGCGGGCTATAGCCGTCGTCATAGCTGATGAAGTTGATCTTGCGCCCGTTGATGCCGCCCTGGTCGTTGATCATGTTGAAATAGGCGGTCTCGGTCTTGCCTATCACGCCATAGGACGATGCCGGCCCGCTGTACGGCATGATGTTGCCTATCTTGATCTCGGTATCGGTGGCGCCGGTGTCGTATTTCTTTTGGGCGAGGGCGCTGCCGCCGAGGGCAATGCTGAGCGCCGCGGCCATGGAAACGGCAATCGCGCGCGATCGGAAAACAGGCATTTCATAACTCCCGGATTTTTTGAACTTCTTATTTTTGTGGCCTTTGCGACCTGCGCCGATTGAACACGGTTTGTCGGGCTCTATCAAGAAAAAGCCCCTCGCGAGGCAATCGCGAGAGGCCATTTATTGGGCAGCAGCAAGATGGCCGCGCCGTTACTCGAGATGGCCATCGATCACAGGGCCGAACATCTCCCAGGCATGGCCTTTGAATCGCATCATCTGCAACTGCTCGATCGGGTAAAAGTCGGTAGCCGAGGTGTTGAGCCGGACGCCGGGCACCATCGTGTCGGGCACGAAATCCTTCAGGCTGGCGGCCTGCTTCATCACATTGGCACGGGTCAGGGTGTCGCCTGCCTGCATCAGCACCTGCGCCATGGTTTGCGCCGCGCCGTAGCCATAGACCACCGAGATATCGCTGGCGCGCGCGGTCGGCGCGTAGTCGGCGAGGAAAGCATAAAAGCGCTTCATGCCATCGTCGGCTTTCCACTGCGGATCCGATCCATCCTTGGCGTAATAGGCCGAGACGATCCCTTGCGAGTTTTCGATGCCGGCCGGCTCCATCACCGAGCCGACCGAGGCGCTGGCATAGCCCTGGATATATAGCGGCTTCCAGCCGAGTTCGGCGACCTTGCGGATGCTTTGCACGGCCGATTTTGGTGTGGTGACGCTGAGGAAAGTGTCGGCGCCGCTGGCCTTCAGGTTGAGCACATGGGAGTCGATGGTCGGTTCCGTCACCTCGTAGCTCTCCGCGGCCACGATCATCGAAGCTTTGTCGCCAAGACCCTCGCGCAAGCCTTTCAGCACTTCCTTGCCGAGATCGTCGTTCTGGTGGAGCACGGCGATCCGGGCGTCGGGCTTTTCCGCCAGCAGATATTTGGCATAGATCCGTCCCTCGCTCTGGTAGGGCGGCTGAAACGCCATGGTCCAGGGAAATTCGCGGTGGTCGCCGAAACGGGTGGCCCCGGCGGCGACGAACAGTTGCGGCACCTTGTTCAGGTTGAGGTATTTCTGGATCGCCGCATTGGAGGGCGTGCCGAGCGGTCCGAACACCGCCAATACCTCGTCGCTCTCCACCAGCCGACGGGCCTGCTCGACGGCCTTGGCCGGGCTGTAACCGTCATCGTAGCTGATGAAATTGATCTTACGGCCGTTGATGCCGCCGCGATCATTGATCATGCGGAAATAGGCGGCCTCGATGATCCCGGCGATGCCATAGGCGGAGGCGGGGCCGCTATAGGGCATGATATTGCCGATCTTGATCTCGGTATCGCTGGCGCCGGTGTCGTAGCTTTTCTGCGCCAGCGTGCCGCTGCAGGTGACGGCCATGAGGATGGCGGCAGCCGGAAGCGCGGCGGTCCGGGGGAGATGGGAAGGCATGGGTATCCTTGCAGTCGATGGCGGCAGTGCCGGAGGTTCGGGCCGGTCTCGCACCGATCTGCATCAAGAAAAAGGCCCGCGACGATGTCGCGGGCCAGTTCGCCGGGCAGAACCCGCCATTCCGGGATACCCTTCGACCGGCAAAGCCGGCGGAAGGGCAGAGCCGCAATCCCGAGATGTTCAGCGCGCTGTTCTCTCGGGATCCCCCGCCACTCCAATTGGAATGGCCGAGGTTTCGCTCGCGGCTGGCGCCGCTCCCGCCCCTGAACGACGCGTGGGCTGCAGCCTACTCGCCGAGCTGACCGGCGATGATCGGGCCGAACAGCTCCCACTTCTCGCCCTTGAAGCGCTGCATCTGCAACTGCTCGATCGGGTAGAAGTCTTTCGCTGTCGTGGTGATGGTGACGCCCGGCAGCAGGGTGTCGGGTGCGAAGGCCTTCAGGTTCGCCGCTTCCTTCATGATGTTCTCGCGGGTCAGGTTGTCGCCGGCCTGCTTCAGCACCTGCACGATAGTCTGCGCCTGGCCGTAGCCGTAGACCACCGAGCCGTCGCTCCTGTCCATAGTTGGAGCGTATTTCGCGAGGAAGGCGTAGAATTTCTTCATGCCCTCGTCATTGTCCCAGGATGAATCCGCGCCGTCCTTGGCATAGTTCGCAGACAGGATGCCCTGGCCGTTTTCGTATCCCGCGGGCTTCATGACGGAGCCCACCGAAGCGCCGACGTTGCTCTGGATATAGACCGGCTTCCAGCCGAGTTCCGCCACCTTCTTGATCGCCTGGGCGGCGAACTTCGGCGTCGTGATGCTGACAAACGTATCGGCGCCGAGCGACTTCAGCTTGACGATGTGGGAGTCGATGGTCGGCTCCGACACTTCGTAGCTTTCCTCGGCGACGATCATCGACGCCGCCTTGGCGCCGAGGCCGTCTTTGAGTCCCTTCAGCAAGTCCTTGCCGAAATCGTCGTTCTGATACATCACCGCGACCTTGGCGTCCGGCTTTTCCTTCAGCAGGTAGGCCGCATAGATGCGACCCTCGCTCTGATAGGCCGGCTGCCAACCCATCGTCCACGGGAAGTCCTTGTGGTCGCCGAACTTGGTTGCGCCGGTGGCGACGAACAGTTGCGGCACCTTCTTGGCGTTCATGTATTTCTGGATCGCGGAATTCGACGGGGTGCCGAGCGAACTGGCGATGAACAGCACTTCATCGGATTCGACCAGCTTGCGGGCCTGTTCCACGGCCTTCGGTGGGCTGTAGCCATCGTCATAGCTGATATAATTGATCTTGCGGCCGTTGATGCCGCCCTGTTCGTTGATCATCTTGAAGTAGGCATCTTCCATCTTGCCGATCACGCCATAGGCGGAGGCGGGCCCGCTATAGGGCATGATGTTGCCGATCTTGATTTCGGTGTCGGTGGCGCCGGTGTCGTATTTTTTCTGGGCGAGAGCGGTTCCACCGGAGACGGCGACAGCAATGGTCGCCGCGACGGTAATCGAAGCCGCGCGCGATCGAATGGCAGGCATCTGGATCTCCCTAAAGTGCTACTTGAAAAACATGATTTCAGTGCCGGACTTTTTGTCCGGGCTCACTTAATACGTTTCCAGCGCAGCCATCAAGAAAAAGCCCCCTGCGACGTTAGTCGCAAGGGGCAGAGATGCTGTCATTCCGGGGCGTGCGCGGCGTCAGCCGCGAGCGAACCCGGAATGACGAGGTGTCAATCCTCAGCCGCCGAGGTTGCTATCGATCGGGGGGCCGAACACGTCCCACTTCTCGCCGGTAAAACGCATCATGCGCAGCTGCTCGATCGGGTAGAAGTCGGTCGCCGACGTGTTGATCTTGACGCCGGGCAGCATGGTATCCGGTGCAAAATCCTTCAGGCTGGCGGCCTGCTTCATGATGTTCTCGCGGGTCAGGTTGTCGCCGGCCTGCTTCAGCACCTGCACCACGGTCTGCGCCTGGCCGTAGCCATAGATCGCGGAACTGTCGGCGCGGTTGGCGGTCGGCGCGTATTTGGCGACGAAGTCGAGATACTTCTTCATGCCATCGTCGGTATCCCATTGCGCGTCGGAGGCGTCCTTGGCATAGGCCAGCGACAGCACGCCCTGCGAGTTCTCAAGTCCGGCCGGACGCATCACCGACGCCACCGAGGAGCCGACGTTGCTCTGGAAGAACATCGGCTTCCAGCCGAGTTCACCGACCTTCTTGATGGCCTGGGCAGCGAATTTCGGCGTCGAGATGCTGACCAGGATGTCGGCGCCCGTGGCCTTCAGCTTGACGAGGTGGTTCTCGATGGTCGGCTCGGAAACTTCATAGCTTTCCTCGGCGATGATCATCGACGCCTTGTCGCCGAGCCCGTCCTTCAGGCCTTTCAACAGGTCCTTGCCGAGATCGTCGTTCTGGTACAGCACACCGATCTTGCCGTTGGGCTTTTCGGTCAGCGCATACTTGGCGAAGATACGGCCTTCGCTCTGGTAGGCCGGCTGCCAGCCCATGGTCCAGGGGAACGCCTTGTAGTCGCCGAACTTGGTCGCGCCGGTGGCGACGAACAGCTGCGGGATCTTCTTGGCGTTCATGTACTTCTGAATCGCGGTGTTGGACGGCGTGCCGAGCGGGCCGAACACGAACAGCACCTCGTCGCTCTCCACCAGCTTGCGGGCCTGCTCGACCGCCTTGGGCGGGCTGTAGGCGTCGTCATAGGTGATGAAGTTGATCTTGCGGCCGTTGATGCCGCCCTGATCGTTGATCATCTTGAAGTAGGCTTCTTCGATCTTGCCGATGATGCCGTAAGCGGACGCCGGACCGCTGTAGGGGATGATGTTGCCGATCTTGATCTCGGTATCGGTGACGCCGGTGTCGTATTTCTTCTGGGCGAAGGCGCTGCCGCCGGTGGCGGCAAACGCGAGAGTGACGGTCGAGAGAGCGGCAAGACGTAGACTAGTTGTAGAAATCACGATGTCCTCAGTTTCTTCTCAGTTTGCCGATCAGGCCCTGGGCCCCATAGGCGATTTGCCTCGCACCATGCGGCACAAGGAAGATGATCAGGATCAGGATGACGCCGAACACGGCGCCGGACAGACCCTTGGAAACGCTCTCCGCGATGTTCGGCACGAAGACGATGAACGCGGCGCCCGCCAGCGAGCCGGGCAGCCAGCCGACGCCGCCGACCACCATGCCGAGAAACAACGCTACCGCGAGCTGGATGGTGTAGCCGTCCGGCGCCACGAACTGCACCGCGATGGCGCCGAGGCCGCCGGCGACGCCAGTGATGCCGGCGCTGACGCCGAACGCCAGCGTCTTGTACAGCGAGACATCGACGCCCATGGCCGAAGCCGCGATTTCGTTGTCGCGGATCGCCATCATGGCGCGGCCGGAACGCGACCTCAGCAGATTGACCGAGAAGATGTAGATCAGGATCGAGACCGCCAGGGTGAAGTAGTACAGCCACATGTCCTGCGACACCTTGAGGCCGAGCGACGCCAGGATCGCCGGAGCGTCCGGCTTGGTGACGACGAGGCCCTGCACGCCGCCGGTCCAGTGTTCGAACACGCCGAGCTTCAGCAGTTGTGGCATCGCGGTGGCGAGCGCGAAGGTGGCCAGCGCCAGATAGATGCCGGAAAGCCGCAGCGCCGGCAGCCCGAACAGGAAGCCGGCGATGAAGCAGATCAGGCCGGCCACCGGCAGCGTCAGCACGTAGTTGATGTCGCCGTGCTCCATCAGGATCGCCGAAGTATAGGCGCCGAGCGCATAGAACGCACTCTGACCGAGCGAGAACTGCCCGCTGGCGCCGGTCAGGATGTTGAGCGCCAGCACCGCGATGGCGTAGATCAGCCACATCGTCATCTGGAAGATGATAAAGTTCTTGACGAACAGCGGCGTGGCGATCAGCAGCGCCAGGATCACCAGCGAAGCCACGGGTCCCAGCGCCATGGCTTTCTTCGGGATGGCGTCTTCGATGACCGGGGCTTCCGTGACGACTTCTTGAACGGTGCTCATGATCAAACTCGCTTCACGATGGCACGGCCGAACAGGCCATTGGGTTTGACGACCAGCACGGTGATGATCAGCGCCAAAGCGATGGGCAGTTTCAGCTCATTGCCGACGCCGGGAATGTAGGTGCCGACGAGATTCTCGAAGATGCCGACCAGGAAGCCGCCGACCACCGCTCCGAGCGGACTCGACAGCCCGCCGACCACTGCCGCGGCAAAGCCGTAGATCAGCACGCCACCCATCATGTTGGGCTCCAGGAACACCACCGGGGCGATCAGCATGCCGGCGATCGAGCCGATCGCTGCCGCCATGCCCCAGCCCAGCGCGATCATCCAGCCGGTATTGATGCCCACCAGCCGCGCCGATTCAGGCATCGAGGCTGCGGCGCGCATGGCAAGACCGACCCGGGTGTAGCGGAAGAAGGCGAACAGCAGCACCAGCAGGATCAAAGTGACGAAGATCATGCCGGCCTGGTGCGTCGAGATCAGCTGACTGCCGAGAAACGGCGAGGATCCGAACGGCGACGGGAACTGCTTGATGGTAAAGTCCCACAGCAGGCCGGCGACGCTGTTGATAATGGCGAACAGCGCGATGAAGCCCGCGACATGGGTCAGCACCGGCGCCTTGGCCAGTGGCTTGAACAGCAGCCGTTCGATCACGATGCCGCCGATGAAGGAGAAAATCAGCGTCAGCACGAATGCCACCCAGTAGGGCAGGCCCCACTGCATCAGCTGCCAGGCGACGAAGGTCGAGAACATCGCCATTTCGCCCTGGGCGAAGTTCAGGTGGTCGATGGCCTGGTAGATCATCACCACGGCGAGCGCCATGCAGGCGTAGATCGCGCCGGTGGCGATGCCAGCCAGGACCTGATTGGTAAAGAGCTCCATATCGATTCCCTTAGTGAGGCTGTTTCCTCAATATCCCAGATAGGATTTACGGACGTCTTCGTTGTTCGCGATCTCGTCGGCGGTGCCGGACATCACGATGCGTCCTGTTTCGATGACATAGGCCTTGTCGGCGAGTTCGAGCGCGAGTTGCGCGTTCTGCTCGACGACCAGGATGGTGACCTTGTCCTCGCGGTTGATCTTGCCGAGGATCTTGAACAGATCCCGCACGATCAGCGGCGCGAGGCCGAACGAGGGCTCGTCCAGCAGCATCAGCCGCGGCCGCAGCATCAAGGCGCGGGCCACCGCCAGCATCTGCTGCTCGCCGCCGGACAAGGTGCCGGCCTGCTGCAGGTAGCGCTGCTTCAGCACCGGAAAATGGTCGTACATCCGCTCAATATCGGAGGCGATCGCCGCCTTATCCTTGCGGGTGATGGCGCCGAGCTGCAGGTTCTCCTCCACCGTCAGGGTGGTGAAGGTGCCGCGGCCCTGCGGCACGTGCGCAATGCCGAGCCGTACGATATTCTCGGTAGTGCGGCTGCCGAGCTTGTTGCCCTCGAACTCGATCGAGCCGGTGGAGCGGATCATGTTGCAGATCGCCCGCAGCGTGGTGGTCTTGCCGGCACCGTTGGCGCCGAGCAGGGTGGTCATGCTGCCTTCGCGGAGTTCGAATTCGAGGCCGTGAAGCGCTTGGACCTGGCCGTAATAGGCGCGCAGGTCGCGGACGTTGAGGAGCGTGGTCATGAGTCTTTGCTCCCGAGATAGGCCTTGATGACGTCCGGATCGTTCTGCACCTGCACGGGCGTGCCTTCGGCCAGCTTGCGGCCGAAATTCAATGCGACCACATGGTCGGCGATCGACATCACCAGACCCATGTGATGCTCGACCAGCAGCACAGTGACGCCATGATCGTCGCGGATGCGGCGGATCAGGTCGCCGAGGATGTAGACTTCCTCGTGGTTGAGGCCACCGGCGGGCTCGTCGAGCAGCAGGATCTTCGGCTGCGCAGCCAGCGCGCGCGCCAGTTCGACGCGCTTCTGGGTGCCGAACGGCAGCCCGGCGACGATGGTGTGCGCGACGTCGTGGAGGTCGAGATAGCCCAGGATCTCATGGACCCGCTTGTTGATCGCGGCTTCGCCCTTGCGCACCCATGGCAGTTTCAAGGAGTCGCTGATGATGTCGCTGTTGGTGCGCGCGTGGGTGCCGACGCGGACGTTGTCGAGCACCGAAAGGTTGGGAAACAGCGCGACGTTCTGGAAGGTGCGGCCGATGCCGATCTCGGAGATCTTGTGCGCGGGACGCTTCAGGATGCTCGCGCCTTCGAGCAGAATGTCGCCCTTGCTCGGCTGGTAGAGCCGGCTGAGGCAATTGAACAACGTGGTCTTGCCGGCGCCGTTCGGCCCGATCAGGCCAAGGATGTGGCCCTTCTGCATGTCGAACGACACGCCGTTCAACGCAATGATGCCGCCGAACACGACACTGACGTCGCGAACTTCGAGCAGCGGTGCCGCCGAACCGGCCGGCGCCTGCTGTGCGAGCTGTGCCTGCATCATCTGCGGCCCTCGATCGCATGGCGCGGCGAACGGTGCCCGCGGCCATCGCGACGAAGGTTATCTGATCCCTTCAACCACACGCGCAACTTTCCCTCCTGTCTTGATTTTTTTGTTATCGAGTTTTTTTGAATGCGGCGCGGCGGTGCCGCCAAGCGCTGCTTCGATGTTCCTTACCATCGCCAACAAGCGAGGTCCAATGTCGGTGCGCAAACGTTCTTCCGTGAAGCGGAATGCCGGCGCGCCGCAATTAAACGCATACGGGCCCGTTCCGTCATTCAACTTTAGAGCTACACCAACGGCGTGCACATCGTCCTGCCACTCGCCTGCTGAGATCACGAAGCCGTGCCGCTCGACCATTTCACCGGAACGCTCGAGCCCGTCGCGCATCTTCGCCCAGCGGCTGCCATAGTGTTCGCGGAAGTCGCGTAACAATTGGGCACGTTCTTCTGCCGGGAGCGCCCAGAAGTAGGCACGACCCATCGCCGTGGTGGCGATCGGGATTCGCGAGCCGACATCGAGCTGGACGCCGACGGTCAGGCTCGAGCGGCTTTGTCCGAAATAGATCATGCTGAGCCGGTCGCGCGCGCCGACCGCCACCGCGCCCCCGGTCTGCCGCATCAGGTCGTCGCGGAATGTTTCCGAGAGGTGCCGCACCCCCAGGTTCGCAAGTGCAGCATACCCCAGGGCCATGGCTGCCGGCGCGAGTTGATACTTCTCGAAGCGCGGGACCTGTGTAAGGTAGCCGAGTTTGGTGAGCGTATAGGTCAGCCGCGAAATGGTTGGCTTCGGCAATTTCGTACGGGCGGCGATCTCCTGATTGCCGAGAAGCCCGTCGTTGGGATGAAATGCGCGCAATACATCGAGGCCACGGGCCAGCGCCACGACAAAGCTGCGATCCGTCGCAGTTTTGCCTGACTCTGTCTTACCCGACTCTTTGTTTGGGGTTGTTCTTCCCGGACGTTTCATGGAGTTCTGTGCGACCCTCGTTGACAAGGGACGCTCTTCAAAATAACCCTCCCTGTCAAGATGTGGAATTAAATTTCGCACTGCGAAATCAACGATAACAGTGTCCAAGGAGAACGCCGTGAACGATGTCGTCAAGCTCGAACGTCATGATGTAATTGCGGTTGTCACGGTCAACTCTCCGCCGGTGAACGCGCTCAGTGCGGCGGTTCGTCGCGGCATCTTCGACAGCGTCAAGGCTGCCGCCGCCGATCCCGAAGTGAAGGCGATCGTCATTGCCTGTGCGGGCCGCACCTTCGTTGCCGGCGCCGATATCACGGAATTCGGCAAGCCGCCGCAGTCCCCCTCGTTGAACGAGGTGATCGCTGAAATCGAGAATTGCAGCAAGCCGGTGATCGCTGCGATTCACGGTACCGCGCTGGGCGGCGGTCTGGAGCTCACGCTTGGCTGTCATTTCCGCGTTGCTACCAAAGAGGCAAAACTCGGTCTTCCAGAAGTGAAGCTCGGCCTGCTGCCCGGCGCCGGCGGCACCCAGCGGCTGCCACGCGCAGTCGGTCCCGAGCTCGGCGTCAAGATGATCGTCACCGGCGATCCCATCGGCGCGGCGGAAGCGCTGAAGAACGGCCTGATCGAGGAGATCGTCGAAGGCCCGGCGTCGGGTGCCGAAGCCTTCGCGCGAAAAGTGGTCGCCGAGAATCGCCCGCTGCGCATCCTGCGCAACGACGATTCCAAGCTCGCGGCCGCCAAGGCCGATCGCTCGATCTTCACCAATGCCGCGGCTGCGGCGAACAAGAAGAACCGCGGCCTGGATGCGCCGCTCGCCTGCGCCGAAGCGGTGAGCTGGACGCTCGATCTGCCGTTCGACGAAGCGCTGAAGAAGGAGCGTGAATCGTTCCTCCGGCTCGTCGCCGGCGATCAGTCGAAGGCGCAGCGTTACGCGTTCTTCTCCGAGCGCGAGGCCGCCAAGGTCCAGGACGTGCCGGACGGCGTCAAGCCGCGTCCGGTGGAACGCGTCGCCATCATCGGCGCCGGCACCATGGGCGGCGGTATCGCGATGTCGTTCGCCAATGCTGGCATTCCGGTCACGCTGATCGAGACTGGCGAAGAGCAGTTGAAGCGCGGCATGGGCATCATGCAGAAGAACTACGAGGCGACCGCGGCGCGCGGCGGCATTCCCGCCGACGCCCCGGCTAAGCGTATGGGCCTGATCACCGGAGTGGTCGGCCTGGAGAACGTCAAGGACGCCGACCTGATCATCGAGGCGGTGTTCGAGACCATGGCGATCAAGAAGGAAGTGTTCACGGCGCTGGACGCCTACGCCAAGCCCGGCGCGATCCTCGCCAGCAACACGTCGTATCTCGACATCAACCAGATTGCTGCCGTCACCAAGCGTCCGCAGGACGTGCTCGGCATGCACTTCTTCTCGCCCGCCAACGTCA